>JADHRR010000036.1:0-6828 GCA_016777305.1 Flavobacteriaceae bacterium | reverse complement strand
AACTTGTTTTGATTTTGTGTCAGGAGAAAAAATTGTCCAATTTTTTCCCTTGGGAAGTTGTTTTATTATTTCTATAAGTTTAGAAGGAGAATAAGTGGGTAAATAAATAATTATCTCATTACTCTCTGAAATATTTAGATTTCTTACTTTATCTCTAATTATTGGAAAAAAGATTCTATCGGCATATTTCTTATAATGATATCCGTATCCAAGATTAGATGGAATAATATATTTTATTGCAGATAAAACTAATTTAGAATAGCTATAAGGTTTTGGAATATTTTTCAAACTCATTGAGTATTGATTGGTTAATTCAAAACATTTAACATTTTTAAATTTTGAGGACCATGCAGATACTGGTTCAAAATCGTTTATGACTAAGTCATATTTTTTAGTAGGGCATGATATTATCTCCTTAATAAATCTTGGATAGTTATTTAAAAAGATTGTTTTTAACCAGTTAACAGCTCCGGTATCAGTATAAAAAAAAGTAAGTCCATGATAATGAAAGATAGGTTCTTCTTCAAGCAAAAAATCATTCTTAGGACCACTAGTTATTATATCCAAGTCAGCTACTTGTTTTAACTTTGGAATTATACTTTGAGCTCTAGCTAAGTGACCGTTTCCAGTGGTTTGAATCGCGTATAGGATTTTCATTTATCCTGGAGTATTTTAAACTCAGCTATTAAATCTTTGTAGAGTTCTTTATTAGTCATCTCAATTCGAGAACCTTCTTTTTTAAATTCTTCTTCAGTTCGAGTATGCATATAGATAGACCATTTGTTGTCTACATATTCTAATGAAGATAAACTTTCAAGCCAGTCTCCAGAATTCATATAAATAACTTCTTCTCCGTCAACATTGAATGATTCGATTTTTGGAGTATGAATATGACCACATACTACATATTTGTATCCGTTTTTATGAGCAGTTTCAGCAGCAGTTCTTTCAAAATTGCTAAAATATTGAACTGCAGTTTTTACGTTGGCTTTGATATTTTTAGAAAAATTCAATCTTTTACGACCAAGAGGCATCATTACCTTTTTGTTAAGCCAACTATTAAATATTATCATGTAATCGTATAGAAATCCAGCTAGTTTTGTTATCCACTGAGTTTGGATAGAAAAATCAAAAACATCACCATGAAACATCCAAACTTTACCTTCATCAGTATCTAATACAACTTGATTTACTATTTGGAAATTTTTAATCTTATAATTCAAAAATTTTCTTAATAATTCATCATGATTTCCAACTACATAATGTATTTCCTTACCCTGAGCTATAAGGTCAAGAATATACTTTACAACTTTCATATGAGAGCTAGGCCAAAACTTTTTATTAAACAGCAAGATATCAACAAAGTCTCCATTGATAACAATTTTTTTTGCTTCAACTGTTTTTAGGTATGCTAAAACTTCATCTGCTTCTGATCCATATGTGCCAAGGTGTAAATCGGAGATAACAAGAATATCAAGATTACGCTTCATTTGATTGAAATTTTAATGAAAGATAATTTTGATTTACATAAAAGCTTGAAGCTTCATAGCTAACCCTTGATCGCCTTTAATTTTAAGTTTACCACTCATAACAGCCATCATAGGATTTACTTTGCCATTTTTAAGATCTTCCATTAAAGAGCCAGCCATAGTAATAGTACAATCTGCCTCCATATCTTCTAATAATATCTTGTTTTCAGAGCCAGTTCCATCTATGCAGATTGAGTTTCCATCAATCTCAAATTTAATTGTACCACCAATTGGTGCTGCATTTTTTGCTTTAGATTGAAAATTGGCTAGTATATTTTCTTTGTCCATAATTTTATCGTTAATCGTGTAAAGGTAATAATTAAAATAATTTTATTTAGATTAGCATTTATTATAAAAAAATATGAGCTATAAAGTTAAAAAAGCGGTAGTTCTTGGATCTGGAGTTATGGGTTCTGGGATTGCATGTCACCTTGCAAATGTTGGAATAGATGTCCTAATGCTTGATATCCAGCCAAATGATAAGTCAATAAAAAATAAAAATATAATTGCAGATGAGTCTTTAAGGAATGCAATAAAATCAAGACCAAACCCTCTTTATAAAAAAGAATACGCTAATAGAATTGCAACAGGAAATTTTGATGATGATTTTGAAAAAATAAAAGATGCAGATTGGATAATTGAAGTAATTGTAGAAAATCTGGAAATCAAAAAAACAGTTTTTGAAAAAGTTGAAAAATTTAAATCCGATCATGCTTTTGTAACTTCAAATACATCCAGTATTCCAATTTCACTTTTATGTGAAGGAAGATCAGATAACTTTAAATCTAAATTTTGTGGAACACATTTTTTTAACCCTCCTAGATACTTGAGATTATTTGAGGTTATTCCACATGATGATACCGACCCTTCTTTAACTTCATTTTTAATGGAATTTGGTGATCTTGTTCTTGGAAAACAAACAGTTCTTTGTAAAGATACACCAGGATTTATTGGAAACAGAATTGGTGTAATGTCAGGAATTAAGGTGCTTCAGCTTACTGAAAAATATAATTTTACAATTGAGGAAGTTGATTTAATGACTGGAACCGTTATAGGTCACCCTAGCTCAGGATCTTTTAGACTTCAAGATATTGTTGGTCTAGACACTAGTGATAAGGTCACAAATTTTTTAGTTGATAATGTTAAAACTGATACTTTTTACAGTAAGCTTAAAGATCAACCTGAAAATAAATCATTTAAATTTTTAATTGATAATAATTTTTTAGGAAATAAAACAGGTAAAGGGTATTACGAAAAGACTAAAGAGAAAGATGAAAATGGAAAGACAATTATAAATGCTCTTGATCTTGACACAAATACATACAGAAAATCTATTAAGCCTAATCTTCCTGAAATAAAAGAGGCCAAATCAATTGAACTTTTTGATCGCAGACTTAAATTTTTAGTTGAAGGTGATTCGAATCCAAATAAGTTTTACAGAGAATATTATTCATGTCTTCTCTCATATTCAGCAATGTGTGTTCCAGAGATTACAGATGATTATTATCAGATAGATGACGCTTTAAGAACTGGATATGCATGGAATCATGGCCCTTTTGAACTCTGGGATAATTTAGGGTTAGATTTAGCAATTGACATGATAAAAAAATGTGGTGAGGAAATACCAAACTGGATTTTAGAAATGAAAAATTCAGGTGCTCAATCATTCTATAAATTTGAAGGTGGTAAGAAAAAATATTTTGATTTAAAGTCAAAGAAGTATGTTAATGTTCCAAGTGCTGAATCATTTTTCTTACTCGATGCTTACAGAGAAAACAATCAAATACTTAGAAACTCTGAATGCACCGTTCATGATATTGGAGATGGGGTCATGTGTATTGAGTTTCAAACAAAAGGAAATTCAATTGGAGAAGGAATTGCAAAAGGAATTAACGAAGCAATTGATATTGCAGAAAGAGATGGTTGGAATGGAATTGTTATCGGTAATAATGATAAACAATTTTCTGTTGGAGCCAATCTTATGAATATTGGTATGATGGCAATGCAACAAAACTTTGATGAAATTGAAGAGTTTTTAGTAGGTTTTCAAAAAATATTAATGAGAATGAGAACTTGTAATGTTCCTGTAGTTGCTGCAACTCATGGTTTTGTTATGGGTGGTGGACTTGAAGTTGCAATTCATTGTGATGCTGGAGTTTATGCATCAGAATCATATATTGGTTTGGTAGAGGCTGGTGTTGGACTTATCCCGGCAGGTGGAGGTACAAAAGAGATGGCAATGAGAGTTTCTGATTCTTTTAATACAGGAGATGTAAAAATACCTTCATTAATTGATCACTTTAAATCAATTGCTATGGCATCTGTTTCAACATCTGCCCATGAAGCTTTTGATCTTCATTACTTAAATCCAAACAGAGATTTTATTTGTATGAATAGGATGAGAAATATTGCTATGGCAAAAGATAAAGTCCTAAGTCTAAAAATAGGATATATACCACCATCTTCTAGACAAGATATTGAAGTTCTTGGAAGAGCAGGATTATCTACGTTATATTCTGCGATTAACGAATTTAAACTTGGTAACTATATGTCAGACCATGATGTAGAAGTTTCAAGAAAAGTTGCATACATCATGTGTGGAGGTGACTTAACTTATTCTCAAAATGTGAGTGAAGAATACCTTCTAGATCTTGAGAGAGAAAGTTTTATGAGTTTACTTGGAAACCAAAAAACTCTGGACAGAATTCAATACATGTTAATGAATAAAAAACCATTAAGAAATTAATTATGGAAGCATATATAGTAGCTGGTTATAGATCAGCAGTTGGAAAAGCAAAAAGAGGTGGCTTTAAAAATTATAGAACCGATGACTTAGCAGTAGATGTGATTAAACATCTTTCAAGTCAGGTACCAGAACTTGACACCACAAAAGTTGATGATGTAATTGTAGGGTGTGCAAATCCTGAAGGAGAACAAGGTCTTCAAGTAGCTAGATTAATATCAGCAAGAGCTCTTGGTAAAGAAGTTCCTGGTGTAACAATTAATCGATATTGTGCTTCAGGTCTTGAGGCAATTTCAATGGCTGTTAGCAAAGTTAGAGCTGGCTTTGGCGATATATTTATTGCAGGTGGAATTGAAAGTATGAGTTTATTGCCAATGACTGGATATAAGTTAGCGCCAAGTTATAACGCTAACATGGAAAACATGAATTATCATATTGGGATGGGACACACTGCAGAGGCAGTTGCAGAAAAATATAAAATTACCAGAGAAGCATCAGATAAATTTTCTTGTGAGTCTCATGTCAAAGCTGCAAATGCAATTGATAAAGGTTATTTTAAAGATCAAATAGTTCCTGTAACTGTTGAGGAAGTATTTGTTAAGGATGGAAAAAGAGTTTCTAAATCTCATACTGTTGACATGGATGAAGGAGTTAGAAGGGAAACTACTATTGAAGCTTTAGCAAAACTAAGACCAGCTTTCAAGCTTGGAGGGATTGTAACTGCAGGTAGTTCGTCTCAAATGTCGGATGGTGCAGCTTTTGTTCTTGTAATGTCTGAAGAGATGGTTAAACAACTTGGAGTAAAACCAATTGCAAGAATGGTAACTTGTACTTCAGGTGGTGTTGATCCTTTATATATGGGTATAGGACCAGTGGAGGCAATCCCAAAAGCTCTAAAACAAGCAGGATTAAAATTATCTGATATTGAACAAACTGAATTAAATGAGGCTTTTGCTGCACAGGCACTTGCTGTCATTCAAGAGAGTGGCCTTGATCCAGAAACTGTAAATGTAAATGGAGGAGCTATTGCTCTTGGTCATCCTTTAGGTTGTACTGGAGCTAAACTTTCAATTCAATTATTAGAAGAAATGAAAAGAAGAAATCAAAAGTATGGAATGGTTACTGCATGTGTTGGAGGTGGACAGGGAATAGCTGGTATTTATGAAAGACTTTAGACCTTTTTAACAACATAAGTTACAACTCCCCACACTATAAATTCATTTTCTTCGGTAACTTTAATCGGATCATAATTTTTATTTTCTGGAATCAGATATACATGATCTTTTTCAATTTTTACTCTTTTTACTGTAAAGTCTCCATTTAAATAACAGACTGCAATTTTATTGTTTTTTAATTCTTCGCTTCTATCGATCACTAAAATATCCCCATCATCTAACCCCGCATCTTTCATTGATTCTCCTGATACTTTTGCATAGAATGTGGCCTCTTTATTCTTCACAACTACCTTTTCAAGACTAATTCTTGATTCTTCAAAGTCACTTGCTGGTGATGGAAAACCTGCTGATATTCCATCCTCAATAAATAAATTACTTAAAGAGTCGTTATCATTAGGTTTGAATATTTTAATATTATTGTTTTTAGCCATATACTATTTAACAATTAAAACTTCGTCAATCTCGGTTGTGTAATTTCTTGATAGTTTTTGTCTCTTCATTTTCCATATTCTTTTCGGATCTTGACTAGCCAGTCTTACCTTATAGAGTCCATATTTATTATCAATATTATCAATGCTTCTCATTAGCTTTTTTTGTTTATCAATATTTTGGTCAAATAAACTAAATTGATGACTAGACTGTGGAGATAAGCCCATCAGGATTATTCCTGCTTTTTTATATGATTTATTTTTAGAATAAATTTTAGTTAAAAGCTTTACAGCGAATTTACTTATTTCAATACTTGAATTTGTTGAAAAAGGTAGTGATCCAGTTAAACTGAAATGATATTTGTCATCGTTTTGCTTGAACGGATTACTTCGAATAAAAACAGAAATCATATTACATTCACTATTCTGCCTCCTGAGTTTTTTAGCAGCAACTACAGAGAATGTTGTAATTCTTTCAATAAGATCATTAAGTGATGAAATTTCAGATTCAAAACTTCTAGTAGTAGCAATAGATTTTTTATCAATTTTTCCTTCTTCAATATTAAGAGTAGGAATTCCTTCAAGTTCTTTTTTGAGTTTTAATCCTACTATACTCATATTTTTTTTGACCCATTGATCAGGAAGATTTACAAAATCCATTCCAGACTTTACATTAACTTTCAATAGTTTTTTTTCATTTTGAAAACCAATACCCCATATATCTCCAGCAGAGATATTTTTTAAAGCTTTTATGCGTTTCTCATTATTATTAATTGAATAGAAACCTTTTGTCCTGGTGGAATATTTTTTTGCAATTCTATTTGCAACTTTTGCAAGTGACTTAGTTGGCGCTAAACCTATTGAAACATGTATGCCTGTCCATTTCAAGATTGTTTTTATTATATCACTACATTTTTCATTAGCCTCCTCCTTAGAGAATCCATCAAATTTTA
>JADHRR010000013.1:0-37881 GCA_016777305.1 Flavobacteriaceae bacterium | reverse complement strand
TATTAATATCATCTGTAATTCCTGAAATTTTGATCTTGTCAATATTCATGTTAAAAGATGGGCGGACCGGATTAGGATAAACATAAGATTCGTCCAGTGTAGAACTTGTAGTTGATCCCCCTGAATCAAATGACACTAACCCTTTATCTGTAGCAATAAATACAAGACCATTTACAAAATCTAATGCTATATCATTTATATTGTTCGAAGGTAATGGAGAATTGTTCTTAGTAAAATGATAGATAGTTTGTTGTCCATTTTGTGAAAAATAAAATAGTCCTGAACCTATAGTTCCTACCCACTTATTATTTGATCCATCTACTTTTATATCAGAAATAAATTGTTGTTCTAAAAGTTCTTTATAAATCCCATCCTCTTCAATAACTATCTGTTGTGTAGATACATTAGCATCAAAAAAATTAGAAGTATTATATAAAACTCTAAGTCCTTTAATAGTTCCTATCCACAAATGGTTATTATTATCCATCGCTAGACTTTTAACATAAGGAGAAGGTAAATTGCCAACATCATTATCATTTATTCTTTTTAACAGTGGGTTACCCGCATTTTCATTAAACCCTATCAATCCAGAGTTTAAACCTCCTATCCATTTTGTTCCATTTGATCCAATTACTATATCACTAAATCCAAGTTCATCATTAAATCCATCTGGGATAATTTGAGTAAAATCATAACTTGACCATTGATTTGTGTCTAGATTAAAAGACTTTAAAGGGTTGTCAACTCTGGAATTCATTAGCCATAAAGTACCTGAGTCATCAAAGTTACTTCCTGAAATTCTTACACTGTTGTAGTTAGTTTCATTTGAAATTAAAGACTCTAGACCACTATTTGACTGATCAAATAAACTTAAAGATTCATCTGATATTTCTAATAATCCACCGTGATATGAGCTAATAAATATATTATTTAAATTAAATGGATTTATTGAAATGTTATTTAAATTAACCGCATTTTCAGGTATACTATCATAATTTATATTGTGCCAATCTTCATTAGCTAAATGACTAATCCCATTTCTTCTTAATGGATATGGATTATATGTTGATGTATAATCTCCAAAAGTTGCCCAAAGACTTCCATACAGAGAGCTAATTGAAAAGACATTATTATCAAGAGGGCCAGCGGGTAATATTGAGTAATTTTGTTGAATATTATTTATGTTAATTTTAAGCAGCCCTTTTGAAGATGTGGCTACATAAATATAATTATTGTATAATTCTGAACTATTAAAGTTGGTGTTAAAATTACTGCTTATAATTGAACTGTTTATTAGGTTGAAATTTGTGTCATAAATAAAAATTTTATCTTCGGATGTAATTATTATTTTGCCTTCATTTACAACAATTTTTTTTATAGTTTGAGACAAAGAAATTACTTGGCTAAATGTGCCGTTTTCGTTGAAAAAAACATTGTTTTCATTAGTAAAAACAAAACTATCATCGATGTTTAATATAAAATCAAAATCTCCAGAGTAAACAAGCTCCCAGTTTTGATAGTTGATTATATCTAAATCTAGGTTAACTCTTTTTATTCCGCCAAAATCTGGCAATACAGCGTATAAAAAATTATCATTTATTATTGTCTGATTTACTTGTTGTTGTGTACCACCTTCACCAATAAATAAGCTATCACCAAATTCTAAGGAATTTAAGTCGTATAATGAAACTCCATAATCAGTTGATATATAAATTATATTATCAACCTCTGTAAATTCGTTTATCTTTTTTTTATTGGGAGGTATTGTAGTCTTTTCTATTATATCATATATAGTTAAAATATTATCATTATTAAAATCTACAATTTGAATTAAACCGTTTTCATATCCAATAATTAATTTATTAAAATTTGTACTGTAATAAATGTTTGAAATAAAATCACCAGACAACCCATCTATAGTTGTAATTATACTTAGTTGATCATCTTGAGTTGAGTGAATATAAATTGCATTTTCTGATGCAGTAAATATTTTCCCGTTTCCAATTGAAGTGTCAATTGAGTTGTGATAAGAATAATGCCCATTCCAGTTTTGAGAAATACAAAGAGGTATACTCAATATTGAAAAAAAAAGTATTGCAATAAACTTCATGAAAAAATTTATAATGATATATCTATAAGAACGACAAATATATCATTATAATATAATAATATAAAACTAAACTATGCCCTGAGCTAACATGGCATCCGCGACCTTAACAAAACCAGCTATATTAGCTCCTTTTACATAGTCAACATAACCGTTATCATCTGAACCATACTCTATGCAAGAATCATGAATATCCATCATTATATCCTTTAATTTTTGATCTACTTCTTCTCGAGACCAATTATATCTAAGAGAGTTTTGAGTCATTTCTAATCCTGATGTAGCAACTCCTCCGGCATTTGAAGCTTTACCGGGAGCAAATAAAATTTTAGCTTTTTGAAACTCATGAACAGCATCTTTAGTGGAGGGCATATTAGCTCCCTCACTTACACAAATACATCCGTTTTTAAGTAATACTTTAGCATCGTTTAAATCTAACTCGTTTTGCGTAGCACACGGAAGTGCTATGTCACATTTTGTAGCCCATGGGGTTTTTCCTTTAACAAACTCACTATTTGGATATTTAATACAGTATTCACTGATTCGCTTTCTTTGAACATTTTTAAGGGTCATTATATGTTTTAGTTTTTCATCATCTATTCCTTCAGAATCATAAATATAGCCAGAAGAGTCAGACATTGTAAGAACTTTTGCTCCTAACTGAATTGATTTTTCAGCTGCAAACTGAGCAACATTTCCTGATCCAGAAATAACAACTGTTTTATTTGTTAAGTCATCTCCTTTTGTGGCTAACATATTTTGAGCAAAATATACTGTTCCATAGCCCGTAGCTTCTGGTCGAATTAACGATCCTCCCCAGCTTACTCCTTTACCTGTTAAAACTCCGGTAAATTCGTTGCTTAATCTTTTATATTGACCAAATAAATACCCTATTTCTCTTCCTCCAACTCCTATATCTCCTGCAGGCACGTCTGTATTTGGGCCGATATGTCTAAATAACTCACTCATAAATGAGTGGCAAAATCTCATAATCTCATTGTCACTTTTACCCTTTGGATCAAAATCACTTCCTCCTTTTCCACCACCCATTGGCAAAGTTGTAAGACTATTTTTAAAAACTTGTTCAAAAGCTAAAAACTTAAGTATACTCAAATCAACTGTTGGATGAAATCTTAAACCTCCTTTATAAGGACCAATTGCTGAATTCATTTGAACTCTGTAACCTCTATTTACCTGAATCTCCCCTAAATCATCAACCCAACAGACTCTAAACGATATTACTCTTTCAGGCTCAACCATTCTTAGTAAAATATTTTTCCCGTGATATATGTCTTTATTTACTATATATGGAATAACAGTTTCTGCAACCTCTTCAACTGCCTGCATAAATTCTGGTTCATTTCCATTTCTTTCGCGTACTAAATCTAAAAATCCGTTTATTTTGTCTTGCATAATATATTTGATTTTAAATTATAATATTTTAATTAATAGCTGTGTAAAAATAATAATTTAATAAATATATTATATTAATTACTAATAATATTATCATATTAACAAAAACTCTATTCTAGCGCTTGTTTCAAGTCTTGAATCAAATCAGAGATATCCTCAATTCCTACACTAAGTCTAATAAGTGAATCTACAACACCCGATTTTTCCCTTTCAAGTTTCGGAATACTTGCGTGTGTCATACTAGCGGGGTGACCGGAAAGGGATTCAACCCCTCCAAGGGATTCAGCAAGAGTAAATATTTTTAATCTTTCTAGAATTCGTATGGTTTCGTCGTAGTCATTATTCTTAGAAGTAAAAGAAATCATTCCTCCAAAATCATTCATCTGACTTTTAGCAATAGAGTGATTTTTATGATTTTTAAGTCCAGGCCAATAAACTTTTTCAACTTTAGGGTGTTCGTTTAAAAACTCTGCAATCATCTTAGCATTTTCACAGTGCCTTTGCATTCTAATGTGCAAAGTTTTGATTCCACGTAAAACCAAAAAACTATCTTGGGGTCCCGGAATAGCACCACTTGCATTTTGAATAAAATATAATTTCTCTGCTAAAGAGCTCTTATTAACAATAAGCGCACCCATAACAACATCACTATGACCTCCAAGATACTTAGTTGCTGAATGCATTACAATGTCAGCTCCTAAATCTAACGGAGTTTGTATGTATGGTGTTGCGAACGTATTATCAACAGCAAATAGGATATTATTAATCTTTGCAATTTTAGACAAGGCTTTGATATCTACAATATTTAACATAGGATTTGTAGGAGTTTCAGCCCATAATAATTTTGTGTTTTTGTTTATCAAAGAATTGATTTTTGAGTGACTTTCCATTCCAACGAAATGAAACTTAATTCCAAAATCTTGATAGATTTTAGTAAACAGTCTGTACGTACCTCCATATAGATCATTTGTAGAAATAACCTCATCACCAGGTTTTAATAATTTAATTACAGCATCTATTGCAGCAAGTCCTGATCCGAAAGCTAGTCCATGTTTTCCATTTTCTATGCTTGCAAATGAATTTTCTAATGCGTGTCTAGTTGGATTGTGAGTTCTAGAATATTCAAACCCTTTGTGGTCACCAGGCGTAGTCTGAGCATATGTTGATGTTTGATAGATTGGAGGCATAACGGCACCATAAGCTGGGTCGTGAGTCTGTCCACCATGAATCGTTTTAGTGTTGAATTTCATTAGTATAATTTATTTAACAAAAATATATTTTAATTAGTAGTATCTAAAACTAAATAATACCTTTATTTTTAAATAAATATTTAGTTCACTATGAAGGTAGTTTTTTATCTAAAATCTTGCAATACTTGTATAAGAATTATTAAAGATCTTAAATTAGATAGTTCATTTGAATTTAGAGAAATTAAATCTATGCCCATTACTATAAATGAGTTAGAAATGATTTATGATTTATCAAAAAGCTATGAACTAATTTTCAATAAAAGAGCTAAACTCTTTAGTGAAAAAAATCTTAAAAATGTAGCCTTAACTGAGCTTGAATATAAAAATTACATATTAGATAATTACACATTTTTAAAGAGACCAGTGATAGTTATTGATAATAAAATTTTTATTGGAAACAGCAAAAAAAATATCTTAGAGTTAAAAAAGCATCTAAGTGAATAATAGACTACTAGCAATTATTGCTGCTTTAACAGCGACATCAATTTTTGGACTCAACCATACAATTACTAAAAACTTAATGCCAGTTTTTATAACTCCACCTGGCTTATTATTAGCAAGAGTATTAGGTGCGTGCACTTTATTCTGGATAATTTCTATATTTAGTAAGAAAGAAAAAATTCAAAAAAAAGATTGGCCTAAATTTTTATTCTGTAGTGTTTTTGGAATGTCAATAAATATGATTTCTGCCATAAAAGGGTTAGAGTTATCTACTCCAATCAATAGCTCTATAATTTCAACAATTTCTCCTATTATAGTATTCATCATTTCTATTATTATGATAAAAGAAAAAGTAATAAAGACTAGACTAATTGGGGTAGCAATCGGTTTTATAGGTGCTATTTCAATAATACTTATTAATACTAGAACTAATTTTAATCCTGAAGATATAAGGTCTGGTAATTTATTACTGTTATTAAATAGTATTTCTTATGCAATATATTTAGTCGCCGTTAGATCTTTGACTAAAAAATATTCTGTAATAACAATTATGAAATGGTTATTTCTTCTAGGTGCGATACTAAATACGCCATTTTCTATTCATCATTTCTTAGAAATTCCTTGGGAAATATATGATAAAATCATATTTCTAAAAATTGGTTTTGTCATTACAGGTGCAACGTTTGCTGTGTATTTACTTAATGTTTATGCATTAAAAACACTAAAAGCATCAACCGTTGGAATGTTTATTTATCTTCAACCAATAATAGGAATTATATATGCAATTTCTACAGGAAGTGACATCTTAAAATTAACAGACATCATGGCGGTTTGTTTAGTCTTCACTGGTATTTATTTAGTTTCTCTAAAAAAAGAAGCTAATTGAGATTTATTTATCTTTGTAAAAACTTAAAATAATATGATTCAATCAATGACTGGCTACGGTAAGTCTATTGTTCAGTTGGAAAGCGGAAATTTAACAATTGAAATAAAGTCTTTAAATAGTAAAAATCTAGATTTAAATACCAGAATAACAAATTCTGTAAAACCCAAAGAACTCCTTATAAGAAAACATTTATCTGACAAACTAAAAAGAGGAAAGGTTGAATTTTTGTTATATATGGACTCAAAAAATGATAATAGTAAATCATTACTAAATTCTCCTTTAATAAATACATATATTGATCAATTAAGAAGTATTGTTGACGGCTCGGCAGTTGAGTTATTAAAAATAGCAGTAAAAATGCCAGATGCGATTATTTCTAAAGAGATTGAAGAAAACGATTCAGATTGGCCAAAGATTTTTAAAGAAATTGAAAATGCTATTGAATCTCTAATTAAATATCGAAAAGATGAAGGTCTAGCTTTAGAAAAAGATTTTATCATGAGAATCCATAAAATTGGGGATCTACTATCATTAATTAATGAAATAGAACCCAAGCGCATTAAACATATTAGATCTAAAATTAATCTAGAAATTGAAAAATTAAATATTGATCACGACAACAATAGGTTAGAGCAGGAGTTGATATATTATATTGAAAAAATTGATATAACTGAAGAGCAAGTAAGACTAAAAAATCATTTAGAATACTTTTTATCATCGCTTAAAAACAGTACTTCTAACGGTAAAAAATTAGCTTTTATTGGGCAAGAAATTGGTAGAGAAATAAATACTATAGGTTCAAAAGCAAATAACTCTGAAATGCAAAAAATTGTAATTCAAATGAAAGATGAATTAGAAAAAATAAAAGAGCAATTGTTAAACGTATTATAATGAAAAAAGAAAAATTGATTATAATCGCTGCTCCCTCTGGCTCTGGGAAAACAACTATTGTAAAAGAATTACTGGCATTAGAAGATATAAATCTAGAATTTTCAATATCCTCAACCACAAGAGCGAAAAGAAAAAATGAAATAGATGGAAAAGATTATCACTTTATATCTGTCTCAAATTTTAAAGAAAAAATTCAAAATAACGATTTTATAGAGTGGGAAGAAGTTTACAAAAATGTATTTTACGGAACATCAAAGTCTGAAATTCAAAAATTAAATTCTAAAGGAAAAAATATAGTTTTCGATATAGATGTTATAGGTGGGTTAAATTTAAAAGCACAATTTCCGGAAACAAGTGTTTCAATTTTTATTAAACCACCGAATTTAATCGAATTAAAAAAACGTTTGGTAGATAGAGAAACTGAATCTCAAAAAAGTATAGAATTTAGGTTAGATAAAGCAATTAAAGAACTTGAATATTCTGACAAATACGATTTTGTGATTATTAATGATAACTTAGAACTAGCAATAAAACAGGTGAAAAATATAATTTATCAATTTACAAAAAATCAATAGATGAATATTGGACTCTATTTTGGTGCGTTTAATCCTATTCACGATGGTCATTTGCAAGTAGCCAATTATGCTGTGAACAATTCTGATTTAGATAAAGTTTGGCTTGTCCTTACCCCACAAAGTCCTCACAAAATCGATAGCACACTTATTGATTTTAATCACCGATATAAAATGCTAGAAATTGTCTGTAAAAAACATAAAAATATTTTACCTAGTGATATTGAGAAGAACCTACCTAAACCTAGTTACTCAATAAACACATTAAATTATTTAAATAAAGAAAATAATATTAATAATTATAGCTTAATAATTGGCGATGATAATATAACGAAGCTTACGACTTGGAAACAGTACAGTGAAATTATAAAAAATCATAAAATATATGTGTACCCAAGAAATAATTACAAAGAAAAATCTAAATTAACACATGAAAATATTTACTATTTAAACGCTCCTATAATTAATGTTTCAGCTTCAAATATCAGAAGAAATATTTTAAATAAGAAAACAGATAATTTAAAAATAGACTCAAAGGTTTTATCTTATCTAATAAATAATAATATTAAAATTAATATTTAACTTATAAATTATAAAATGAAAAACAATTTAAATTATGCTGTTATTGGAAGTGGTAGCTGGGCTACTGCAATAGTCAAAATTCTGTCTGATAATTTAAATTCTATTGCTTGGTATGTAAGAAACAATGAAACCCTTGATTACATTCAAAATAATAAACATAATCCAAATTATTTAAGCTCTGTTGAGTTAAATCTATCTAAATTACAAATAAGCGCAAATTTAAATGATGTTGTTAGAAACGCAGATGTAATAATATTAGTTGTTCCCTCTGAATTTATAAATTCTGAATTGGAAAAAATTAAAGTTGATATTTCTAAAAAAATAGTGATTTCTGGAATAAAAGGCATCGTACCAGAAACTGGTCTTTTAGTTGGAGAGCACATGATAAATAATTATAATATACTTAAAGAAAAATTTTTAGTTATTGCTGGTCCTTGTCATGCAGAGGAAGTAGCTTTAGAGAGGCTTTCTTACTTAACTATTGCTTGCTCTAAAAAGAGTTTAGCAAAGACTATTTGTTTAGATTTTAACAATAAGTATATTAAAACAAAAGTAAGTGATGATGTAATTGGAATTGAATATTCCAGTATGTTAAAAAACATATATGCTATTGCTGCAGGAATTGCTCATGGCCTTGGGTACGGAGATAATTTTCAGAGCATTTTAATGAGTAATTCAATTAGAGAAATCAAAAGATTTATAAAGAAAAAGCATAAAATAAAAAGGAATATTAATAATTCAGCATATTTAGGTGATTTATTAGTTACAGGTTATTCTGTCTTTTCAAGAAATAGAATGTTTGGGAATATGATCGGTAAAGGCTATACAGTAAAGGCCGCTCAAATGGAAATGAAAATGATTGCAGAAGGATATATTTCAACAAAAAAAGCTATGCAATTAAATGGGGATAATATTAAAAAAGCAAAAACTCCAATTATTGAAGCTGTTCATGCAATTCTTTATGAAAAAAAGAGTCCTAAAAATACATTTAAAAAATTAAACGAAAAGTTAAATTAAATTGTTGATTTAAATTGTTTAATAAATCTAGTATCATTTTCACTAAGTAGTCTAATGTCTTTAATTTGGTGGAGCAAAAGAGCTATTCTATCTATTCCCATTCCAAATGCAAAACCTGAATATTTTTTAGAATCTATCCCACAATTGTCCAAGACATTAGGGTCAACCATTCCACAACCCATAATTTCTAACCAACCTGTCCCCTTAGTCATTTTGTAGTCTGTTTCATTTTTTAAGCCCCAATAAACATCTACTTCCGCGCTTGGTTCAGTAAAAGGGAAATAAGAGGGCCTTAATCTAATTTTTGATTTACCAAAAAGCTGTGTGGTGAAAAATTCTAAAGTCTGTTTAAGATCTGCAAAACTGACATTTTCATCAATATACAGGCCTTCAACTTGATGAAAAAAACAATGAGATCTTGCTGAAATGGCTTCGTTTCTATACACTCTTCCTGGAGAAATTGTTCTAATTGGAGGTTTATTACTTTCCATATATCTTACTTGAACAGAACTAGTATGTGTTCTTAATAATAAATCAGGGTTTGTCTGTATAAAGAAAGTGTCTTGCATATCCCTTGCAGGGTGATGTTCAGGTAAATTAAGTGCAGTGAAATTGTGCCAGTCATCTTCAATTTCTGGTCCTTCACTAACATTATATCCAATACTAGAAAAAATATCAATAATTCTATTTTTTACAATTGTAATAGGATGTTTTGAACCAATTTCAATGGAATTACCTGGTCTAGTTAAATCGTTTAGTTGAGATAAGGTTGAGTTACTTGAAACTAAAGAATTTAATTCATTAAATTTATTTTGTGCGGATATTTTTAGTTTATTTATACTTAAACCATATTCCTTTTTTTTGCTATTATCAACATTTTTAAATTCTGAGAAGTAAAAGTTAACAAGGCCTTTTTTACCTAAATACTTTATTCTAAAATTTTCAATTTCATCTTTCGAAGAAGACTTAAAAGATTCAATTTCTTTAATATTATGTGCTATTTGTTCAATCATGTTGTTTAGTCAAATGTCAAATTTAATCATTCTTATTGAATATAATTAGATTTAAGAAAATAGTTAACTATTGCGTCTTTCATTAAGATAGACTGTTCCCCAGCCTTCAAGTTAGGTAGTTGCTTTAGACATTTATAGTGTGGCCATCCTTGCTCATCTATATAATCAAATTCATAATAACCATAATCACTTAATAATTTACATATAGCTATGTGCATTAAATCTAGTTTTTGATTCTTGTTAAATTTGGAATGAAGCTGTTGCAACTCTTGAACTCCGATTAAATAAATAATCGAATCTAAATCAATCTCATCACCATCACGAAAATCAATAGATAATTTATGAGTTAATATTCCCCATCTTTCTTTTAACTTAGAATTAATCATTTGCGTCTATAATTAAAACAAAGTTAGCATTATCATTTATGTTATTCAATAAATAAAATTTCTTTTATTTGTAAAAATATTATTTATGAATTATATAGATATTTTTATTTCAATCTTCCTTATTTATGGGTTTATAAAAGGGTTATATAAGGGCTTCATTATTGAAATAGCATCTGTTATTGGATTGGTACTAGGTATATATTTAGCTACTCAATACAATGGTGATTTATCTAATTATTTAATGTCTAAGCAGAATTTTAACTGGAAAGAGGGTTATATAATAATTCTATCAAATGTTATATTATTTATATTAACCATACTAATTGTTTCAATCCTAGGTAAAGTTGCCACAAAACTCGTAAAATTAGTAGCATTAGGATTATTTAATAAAATTCTAGGAAGTGTTTTTGGACTTTTAAAAAACATTTTAATACTAGTTATATTAATTTTTTTGTTTAATCTAGCCAATAATTCTCTTAAAATAATAGAGCAAGATAAACTTGAGTTATCAATTTATTATAAGCCACTTAATGAATTAAGTAGATTTATTTCAGCAAATTTTTTGAAATAAAACTAATGAGTAAAAGGTAATGAAGAATGATGTAAGTCAATATATAACTTAGAATCAATTAATTTATAACCAAAAGAGTATTCAACTTTTATTGTATTTTCATTTAAGTCAGTGAAGAAATAATTACCCATTGCAATTGCTCTATTTTTCTCAATTATAACTCCAGAGTTTTCAAATAAAACCTTAACCCAAGGTTTCATTGCAAAACCTTCGTCTTCATTACAAAACGAATCATTTCCGCCAATAAAATAGGACAAAGCCATATCGAAATTAGGACGAAATTGTTCTTCACATGCTTTTGTTGGTTTGAACAAAATCTCACCTTCTTTAAAGCTATATGTTTCATTTAAAAAACTTGAAGTAAATTCTTTACATAATTTGAAATTGTTTTTCAAACTTCCAATTTTAACAATTCCTTCACCCCATTTTTTTTGTGCACTCTCTACTAGATCTAATGTAATCATATGATTTTAATTTGATTTTTTATAACCCAACCAGTTTGTCCATTCGACAATTTTATTTTTAACCAATCCATGTCAAAGTTCTCTATTACTTCAACTTTTGTTCCTTCGTGAATTTCAAATAAAACTTCACTTTTTTCATTTGGTTCAAAATTAACTTCAATTACATCTTTATAAACTATTCCAAATTCAATAGTTGTTTGACCGTTATAAATTTTAAAATTTACAAATAACAAAGAGGATGTTAATATGAAAGATAGTATAAATATTGTGAAATATGTCCGTTTGTGTATAGATGACTTAGATAAAAAATATAACAGAAATATGACACAAGAAAGTATAGCTGTAATTATAGTAATTATTGACCAGGTGTTAAAAGAAAAATAGTTAAGGAAATAATTAAATTGCTTACTAACAATATCTTCAGGCAAAGATTCAATATCATCTATTGTAAGATTATTTAAGTAAGCTAAATTTTGAATTAGACTAGAATCATTTGGAAAATATTTTAAACCTTTTTCATAATAATAAATACTTTGAGCTAAGCTATCAAGCTTGTAATAAGCATTTCCTAAATTAAAGTACAATTCTGATGAGTGAAATCCTCCTTTTAAAAGTTCATTATACTTTTCAATGGCACCAACAAAATCTAAGGAATTATATTTTTCGTTAGCAACAACAAAAATATCATTTTGTTGGGAAAAACTTAGATTAACAAATAAAACGAAAAATAAAAAGTGTCTCATAATTAATTAATTGATTTATCAATCTCTGCTATTATATCTAAAGCAATTTTGTAGTCAGATTTCATTTCAACATTAGTAATTGGAGTGTATCTAGCCATTTCACAATTACTAAATAATTGATTTAATGCTTTAATAATATTAGCGTCTATATTTCTTTTCTCTAACTCTTTTTGAATATTAGTTTTTGAGTAATTACTATTATCAAATAAAGTAATTGATTTAAGATAATTATGTAATGCTCTGTCAAGAGATTCATAAAATTCTTTTTTACTACCAAGCTTAGATTTTGCATCAAGTAAATACTTTTTTGCTAATTTTCTAGACTTGATGGATATATTAGTATTCAAAAACTTATTGCGTCCATTCAAATAATTCATTAATATGATTATTAGTATTGTAATAATAAATGGCAATATTAATAACCCCCAAAAAATATTTGTATTAAAAAAAGATTTGGTCTTAATTTTAACAAATTTAGATTTTGTTTTAAAAGGAAGGAATTTAAGTGTTGTGTTTTTTGGTTTAATTTTTGAATTAATATTTTTATCTGTTTCACTACCCCACTCCTCTCCATCAACATCAATATTGATTTCGTTTGAGCTAATTGTTTTATATTTTTTTGATTTAATATCAAAATAAGAAAACTCTATTTTAGGAATTTTATATTTTCCTGGTTTGGAGGGAACTATTGTGTATATATCACGAATAGATCCTCTCATGCCACTAATGTTTGTGGAAATGTTTTCTGTTTTTTCAGGCTCATAAATCTCTAAAGAAGAAGGGAGACTAAGTTTTGGGAGTTGAAATAATTTTAAGTTTCCATTTCCTTTAATTTCAAGTTCTAGCTCTAGAGCCTCTGAAACTGAAAGTTGTAGTTTTGAAGTTTTAGCTACAAAATTAAATGATCCAACTGCTCCGTTATAATTTTTTGGTTTGTTTAAATTAGGTAATTGTTTTACACTAATTATTTGATCTCCAGAGGTTACAACTTTTTGTGAAGATTTAGTAATCCTCTGTCCAAAGAAATCTCTTCTATTAGTTGGCAATTGTACTGTTATATCTAGCGATAAAGGCTCGATTGTTAATTTACCTTCTTTTTGAGGATAAAGAACGGTTTTTTTCAGGGTTACATATCTAGATGGCTTTCCTTTATATGTCCCTTCTTCAATGGTATAGTTATCGATATCGATATTTTGACTCCAGAAATCAGTATACCTTGGTGAGGACAATTCTCTCCAATTTGTGATACCGATATTAGATGAAAAATATAATTTATAAACAACTGAAAACCCTTCATTTAAATAAGGGGATCTTTTTGATATTTCTGAAGTTAAATAGATTTCACTCTCTGAAACATAATTTGGATCGTTTTCCTTGTTAGGGTTTTTTACAGCACCCACAACTTTAATTTCCTGTGGTAATGTTTTATAAACCTTTCCTTCTACTTCAATTGTAGCTTGACCTATACTGTAAGTGCCTGTTTTAATCGGAGAAAGAAAATAAGTGTAAGATTTACTGTAAGATCTATCTCCATTAACCCAAGAATTCTTAATTGATTGGGATGGGCCACCAACTACTTTAAAATTTATAAAGTCAGGAGGTGAAAAATTATCGCCGTCTTCATTTATCGAAAATTCCACACGTAACCTTTCGTTAACCCCTAGAGTACTTTTACTTAATTTAGCTTCAAAGTTAATTTGACAGAAAACATTTAAGTTAATGAAAAGTAAAGCAATATTTATTAAGTATTTATAACTCATTACCAGTCTTTTTCATTTTTTAATTTGACTCCTTTTAATTTTTTTGCATTCATTTTTTCTTGAACTTTACTTTCTTCTTGATTCATTGCCTCTAAGATATTTTTTATTTGTTGTGGTGACAATTTCTTTTCTTCAGGCTTTTCATCTTTACTTTTGTCATCTCCTTTTTGATCTTTATTATCTTTATTATTTTCTTTTTGGTCTTGGTTTTCATTTTGTTTTTCGTCATCTCCTTGCTGATCTTTATCCTCTTTTTGATCTTCATTTTCATCTTTTTCTTTATCCTTTTCTTTATCCTCGTCTTCATCTTCACCTTCACTTTCCTTTTCATTTTCATTTTCATCCTTAGCACAATCTTTAGCCAAAGCTAAATTGTATCTTGACTCGTCATCTTTAGGATTGTTTTTAAGTGCATTTTTGTAAGCCTCAACAGCTTCTTTACACATTTTTTTCTTCATCAGTATGTTACCAATATTATGAAATATTAGGTGCTTATCTGCTCTGGTCTTTGCATATTTTGAAGCCTCTAATTGATTAAGTAATGCCTCGTCATAATATTCATTTTTATATAAGTTGTTACTAAAATTATATTGGCCTTTAACAAATTCAGGACTATATGAAATTGCTTTTCTGTAATTTTGTTCAGAAAGAGCTGTGTTATCTTCAAATGAATTATTTCCTTTTTTAATTAAAGATTCATACTCATTTTGCTGAGACATTATACTTCCCATAGATATAAACATCAGTAGGGCATAATTAATTAATGTTTTATTAATTTTATTTTGCAGCATTGTAATCATTAAATAAGTTTAATTTTTTTATCCAACTTGTCTTAGAATCAAACAGGAATATATCTAAAAATAAGAACATTAAGGCTATAAAAATAAATAACTGAAACTGATCTTCATAATCAGAGAACTGTGTGCTTTCAAATTCTGTTTTTTCAGTTTCTAGTAAAATTTTATCTATTTCATTTATTACAAATGATGTGTTTTGACCAATAATGAAGGTTCCTTCTGTGATTTCAGCTATATCGGTTAAAACTTTTTTATTAAGTTTTGTAATAACAACTTCATTATTATTATCTCTCTTATAGTTTTGAGTAATGCCATTTTTTTTCATTGGAATTGGAGATCCCTTTTCTTTTCCAACTCCAATTGTGTGTATTTTTATTCCCTTTTGAGCAGCCATTTTTGCAATGTCTAAAGAACTGTTATTATGGTCTTCTCCATCAGAGATAATTATTAATAATTTAGAAGTGTTGATGTTTTCATCAAAATATGTAGATGATAGCTGTATTGCCTCATCAATAGCAGTGCCTTGAGAAGAAATCATATCTGTGTTCATATTACTTAAAAACATCTTTGCAGATGAATAGTCAGTAGTTATTGGAAGTTGTGGAAATGCCTTTCCTGCATAGGCAACAATACCTACTCTGTCACTTGTAAGTTTATTAATAATTTGATTAACAATTTGTTTAGACATCTCTAGTCTATTTGGAGCAACATCTTCAGCAAGCATGCTTCTTGAAACATCAATTGCAAAAACTATATCAACACCAAACCTTTTATAGCTTTCAATTTTAGTTCCAACTTGAAAATTAACCATAGCAAAAATCAATAGTATTAATGATAATATGTTAATAAACATTTTGAGATAAGGCTTGAACCATGAATAATCAGGGCTTAACTTTAGAAGAGAGGATTGTGTAATAAATCCTTGTTGGGTACGCGATTTCCATATTTCATTAATGAAAAATAAAATAGCTGCCAATATTGGAAGAACCATTAACCAAAACCATATTTTTTCTTCTAGTTGATACATTATATAAAGCTTCTAAAGAGTGTATATTTCAAAACTAGTTCAGTTGTCAAAAAAATAATAGCCAGTAAAATATAAAACCTATATTTTTCTTCATGATTATAGTATTTAATTTCTTCAACATCTGATTTTTCTAATTTGTTTATTTCGCTGTAAATTTCTTGTAATTTCTTGTTATTAGTAGCTCTAAAGTATTTACCACCAGTAGTTTCTGCAATTTCAATAAGTAAATTTTCATCAATTTCAACTTGAATTTTTGCATAACTGAATTTTCCGTTCTTATCAATTCCAACAGGTGAAAGAGCCATTCCATTAGTGCCTATGCCAATCGTGTATATTTTTATTCCATATTCAATTGCTAATTCAGCAGCTGTATTTGGATCTATAAACCCAGAATTATTAACCCCATCAGTCAACAAAATAATAACTTTACTTTTGGCTTTACTGTCCTTTATCCTATTAACAGATGTAGCTAATCCCATTCCTATAGCAGTACCACCCTCAATTATAGTGTTATAATTAATTTCATTAAGTGATTTTATTATAATATTCTTATCACTAGTAATCGGAGTTTTTGTATAACTCTCTCCAGCATATTCTACCAATCCTATTCTGTCATTAGTTCTGTCCAAAATAAAATTAGAAGCAACATTTTTTAAGGCCTCTAATCTATTGGGCTTTAAATCTTTTGCTAACATACTGGCTGAAACATCAATTGCCATTACAATGTCTATTCCTTGATTATTTTTAATCTTGGTTGTCACATCAATTATCTGAGGTCTTGCCAATGCTATGATTATAAATATTAAAGATAAAATTCTAAGAATATTTAAGACTGGCTTTAGCTTTGGAAGAATAGAGGGTTGAGATAATAGAGCCTTTGTATTTGGAACTGATATCGAATTATTGAACTTATTTTTTTTCAAAATAAACCAAATACAAGCGATTGGGACTACTAATAGCAACCAAAAAAACTCGGGATTTAAAAACTGTATTTTAAAAGTCATTAGTTTGTTTTGTTTTTTACTAATTCAATAGAGTTTATAATTCTGTCAATAATTTCAACAATATAGTTGTCATTTTCTTCCCATGAAATAAAGATCTGTTTATAATCCTGATTGTTGATAAATCCAAATATTTTATATTTTGACTTTCTAAATTGATTTGGCTTGTCCACAGGAAAATCTGCAGATCCATAAATCATTAATCCCTCTGCTTCATTGGGAGTTTGAAATTTTTCAAATTTAGTAATGATGTTTTTAACTCCCAGTTCTTCAATAGTTTCGATAGAATTATTCATTACATCTTGTAGTTTAATACTAGATCTGTTTTCAGGAAGTTTAAAATTAGTAAGTGTAATATAAAATGGATCCTTAATATTATTAAAACTAAATTCTGATTTTAAAGAGGCTTCAACTACACTAAATGTAAGGCTATCAGTATTTCTAATTAACACCTGTGGGGTTGAAATTGTAATCGGTGGAGCACCATAACTAGAACTAACCCAATTGTCAGATTCAAGAAATATCAAATTTTGTTTTTGAAATATCTTATCATTCACGTAAGTAAAACCATAAATTATAGAAGCAGTTAAATAAATAAGAAATAGAGATAATAGTGAGAATATTATAATTTTATTATTTCTATTTTTTAATCTTTTTCTTCTGAGGTCTTCTTGAATTTTAAGGTTTTTTTCTAATTCTTCTTCAGAGGGTTCAGGTAAGATTAATTTAATCTTTTCAAGCTCCTTGGTTAGTGTTTCTAAATCAGTTGATGCAGATTGAGTGTCTGGCTCGTATTTTGCAAACTTAACAAGATCTGCTCTGGAAAATATATCTTCAATATTTTTTAAAGTTGAATTAGAAAAGTTTAGTTTCTTTGATGTTTTTAATAAAGAGAGTTTCTGAATTAATTCTTTTGTTGTACACTCTAATGCATTATCTATTATTTTTTCTTCAATAAAATTTCTAATTACAAATGTTAAATCTGAATAATAAGTTTTGATGTCTATTTCAGAAAGGTAATTGAGGTCTTTAATTTTTGACAGCTCAGTTACAGCCTTTTCATAAGGTGTGAAATATTCTACATCCAATTTATTAATTTTAAAAAATGAGAAAATCTGATTTTTAAAGTATAAGAAAGTACAGATGACAATGATAAATATTAAAATATAAAGCCAAAACAGAAAATCAAACTTAGTGTTTGATTTCATAATAGGTTTTATATCATAAAGGCCTTGTTTAGTGGTATCTATTTTTATAGGGTTAATTGTTACTTTAAAGGAATCTAATTTGATTTCTTTATTTAAAAGACTTAATTTTTGTGAAGGGATATAGTATGTGCCAGAGTCAAAAAAAGTTAAAGCAAACTGCTTACTTATTATAAATTTTTTATCTAAATAGTTGGTATCTACTTTAAATTCATTAATGAGTTCAAAGGGAGCAAAATCTTTAGCTTTAGGAAAATTAATTTCATCTAATGAATCTAATTTAATATTGATTTTATAATTAATCTGTTCTCCAATTCTAATACTTGTAGTATCTACAAAGTTTGAGGCCTCTTGAGCATTTAATAGGTTAATAAAAGCAAAGAAGAATAGTCCTAAAAATTTTATTTTTAAAAAATTATATGTTAAACTGTTAATTTTCATTTAACTTCTATTTTTAAAATATCCAAGTAACTTTTTAACATAACTCTCTTCAATTCCACAATTGATAACTCCAGCTCCAGAGCGTTTGAAGTTATTCTCAAATACTTTTACATTAGACAAATACTGTTTTTTATAAGATGATCTAACTCTTGAAGAACATGTATTGATTGTAGAAACGACTCCTGTTTCACTATCTATAGCTTGAATCAAACCCAAATTTGGAATTGATTCTTCCCCCTTATCAAAAATTCTAATTCCAGTAATATCATGTTTGGAAGAACTAATTTTTAAGCTTTTAAAATAATCAGGCGAAATAAAATCAGATATTATGAATACAATCGATTTGTTTTTTTGGATGTTCGACAAAAATTTAAATGCAAAATGAATATCGGTTTTTTTACTTATCGGCTTAAAGTCTAATAATTCTCTGATTATTCTTAATATATGTGTCTTGCCTTTTTTAGGTGGAATGTACAATTCAATTACATCTGTGAATAATATTAAACCAATTTTATCATTGTTTTGATTCGCTGAAAAAGATAAAGTTGCGGCAATTTCAGTAACATATTCATTTTTAAAAACATCGTTGGTTCCAAAAAATTTAGACCCAGAGACGTCTACCATTAACATTAATGTCTGCTCTCGTTCTTCTTCAAAAACTTTTATATATGGCTCTTTATACCTAGCCGTTACATTCCAGTCAATCGTCCTAACATCGTCACCTATTTGATACTGTCTAACTTCACTAAAAGTCATTCCCTTTCCCTTAAAAGTAGAATGGTATTCACCACCAAAAATATGGTCTGATAACCTTCTAGTTTTAATTTCAATTTTTCTAACTTTCTTTAAAAGATCTTTAGTATCCATAAATCAAAATTTAAGGGACTTCAATTTGATTAACAATTTTATTTATGATGTCAACAGATGTTAAGTTTTCTGCCTCAGCCTCATAAGTAATTCCTATTCTGTGCCTTAAAACATCATGAACAACTGCCCTAACATCTTCAGGAATAACATACCCTCTTCTTTTAATAAAGGCATAACACTTTGAAGCTAATGCAAGATTAATACTACCTCTTGGGGATGCTCCAAAGGATATTAAAGGCTCAAGTTCAGATAATTTATATTTTGAAGGTTCTCTAGTTGCAAAAATTATATCTAGGATATATGACTCTATTTTTTCATCCATATAAACCTCGTTAATTGTTTTTTGAGCTTTAATAATTTCTTTGATTGAAACAACTGGACTAATTTTTTCAAAACTACCAGATAAATTTGCTCTAATAATTAATTTTTCATCATCCATAGATGGGTAATCAACTACTGTTTTTAACATAAATCTATCGACTTGGGCTTCAGGTAATGTATAAGTCCCTTCTTGCTCTACAGGGTTTTGCGTAGCCATTACTAAAAAAGGTTTATCTAAAATGAAAGTTTCATCACCTATAGTAACCTGCTTTTCTTGCATGGCTTCAAGTAAAGCAGACTGCACTTTAGCAGGAGCTCTATTTATTTCATCAGCTAAAACAAAATTTGCAAAGATAGGTCCTTTTTTCACTGAAAAATTAGTCTCTTTAATATTATATATTTGGGTACCAACAACATCAGCGGGAAGTAAATCAGGTGTAAATTGAATTCTACTAAAAGACCCTTTTATGGCCTTAGATAAGGAATTAATAACGAGTGTTTTGGCTAAACCAGGCACTCCTTCTAACAGGATATGTCCTTGACCAAGAAGACCTATTAATAACCTTTCAATCATTGACTTTTGCCCAACAATTACCTTGTTAAGTTCAAATATTAGTAAATCGATAAAAGCACTCTCTTTCTCAATTTTTTCATTAATTTCCTTAATATTTATTTTATTTTCCATCTTTTAAATTTTAATATTACAGTGTTAAAGAAATAACACTTTGCAATTTGTTAAAAATATTACTTCTACCCTGTTAATAATTGGTTAAAAAAACAAAAAATTAACAATTATTTTAACATATTTTTTAAAAATATTTAATAGATGCATATATTTATAGGATGGATAAAATAGCATTAATTACTGGAGCAACTAGTGGGATTGGAAAAGCAACTGCATATGAGTTAGCCAAAGTTGGATTTAAACTTATTCTTTGTGGTAGACGAAATGAAGTTCTCTGCTCAATAGAAGATGACTTAAATAAAATAACTTCAACAATTTCATTGTGCTTTGATGTTTCATTGAATTCTGAAGTTATTCGTTCAATTTCCAGCTTACCAGAAAAATGGAAAAATATACATGTACTAATAAATAATGCTGGAAATGCACATGGTATGGATTTTTTTCAAGATGGAAATATCAATGATTGGGATAAAATGATTGATATTAATGTTAAAGGACTAATGTATGTGACAAAAGCTATTATTAATAATATGATTGAAAATTCAACTGGTCACATTATAAATATTGGGTCTCTTGCAGGCAGAGAAGTTTATCCCAAAGGAAATATTTACTGCGCAAGTAAATACGCTGTAAAAGCAATAAGTCAGAGTCTACGATTAGACCTAAATAAGCATGATATTAAAGTCTCAGAAATTAATCCTGGGCTGGTTGAAACATCTTTTTCTGATGTAAGGTTTAAAGGTGATACGCAAACTGCTAAAAATGTTTACAGAGGATATGAAGCATTACAAGCAGAAGATATAGCAGAAATTATTTTATTTGTTATATCAAGACCAAAACATGTAAATATTGCTGATATACTTGTTTTACCTTCCGATCAAGCCTGTAGTACTCTAATTAATAAAAAATTATAAATCAAACTTAATTCCTTGTGCTAATGGTAAATCAGTAGTATAATTTATGGTATTTGTTTGTCTTCTCATGTACACTTTCCAAGCATCTGAACCAGATTCTCTTCCCCCTCCAGTATCTTTTTCTCCTCCAAATGCACCTCCAATTTCAGCTCCAGAGGTTCCAATATTTACATTAGCAATACCGCAATCTGATCCATTTACAGATAAAAATAACTCAGCCTCTCTAAGGTTGTTAGTCATAATAGAAGATGACAATCCTTGTTTTACCTCGTTTTGAATTTCAATTGCATTTTCAACTGAACCACTATACTTTAACAAGTATAAAACTGGAGCAAATGTTTCGTGCTGCACAATATTAAAATTTGGTTTAGCTTCAGCAATTGCAGGCTTTACATAACATCCACTTTCGTATCCTTCACCTGATAAAACACCACCATTAACTATTATTTTTCCACCTTCTTCTACAACTTTTTTTAATGCATCGTTGTAAGAATCAACAGCAAGTGTATCAATTAATGGTCCAACGTGATTTGATTCATCCAAAGGGTTACCAATTTTTAATTGCTTATAAGCTTCGACTAATGAGTTTTTTACTTTATCATAAATAGTTTCGTGTATAATTAATCTTCTTGTACTAGTACATCTTTGACCTGCAGTGCCGACTGCTCCAAATACGGAACCAATCACTGTCATTTTTAAATCTGAATCTGGAGATACAATTATTGCATTATTTCCTCCTAATTCTAATAATGACTTTCCTAATCTCCCGGCTACCTCGCTAGCTACAATTTTACCCATTCTAGTTGAACCAGTTGCCGAAACCAAAGGAATTCTAGAATCCCTACTCATAAACTCACCTACTTTATAATCTCCGTTAATAAGACAAGATACACCTTCAGGAACATTGTTTTCTTTAAAAACTTCCGCTATAATGTTTTGACAAGCTATCCCACATAAAGGAGTTTTTTCACTAGGTTTCCACACACAAACATCTCCACAAACCCAAGCTAATGCAGTATTCCATGCCCAAACTGCTACAGGAAAATTAAAAGCAGAAATAATACCTACAATTCCTAAAGAATGGTATTGTTCATACATTCTGTGACCTGGCCTTTCACTATGCATTGTTAATCCGTGAAGTTGCCTTGACAAACCAACTGCAAAGTCACATATATCGATCATTTCTTGAACTTCTCCTAATCCTTCTTGATAACTTTTTCCCATCTCATAAGAAACTAACTTTCCTAATGGCTCTTTAAAATCTCTTAATTTATTACCAAACTGTCTTACGACTTCACCTCTTTCAGGTGCAGTTTTGTCCCTCCATTGTTTAAATGCATTAGAAGCAGTTTTAATAATTTTTTCATAATCTTCCTTAGTTGTAGCTTGAACAGTACCAATTAATTCACCATCAACAGGTGAAAAACTTTGTATATTTTCTCCAGAAGCAAAAAAATCAGATCCAGTTGAAGAACCGAAGTTGTTTTTATTAACTCCTAGAGTATTTAATGACTGATTAATTCCAAATTCAGAAATATTCATATTTATTGTTTTTGTTTGTGAGCACGAAGATAATCATTTAGTTCAATATTTTAATCTACCAACTACTAAATGGGTGAGATATCAAACTCAAATTATAATACTTATTAACTCCTGTTACTTCTTCGGCTATCCAGTCAGGTAAGACTATCTTTTGGCTAGTTGTTTTTAATTCTACTTCTGCAACAACTAAACCTTTATTATTATTTAAAAATTCGTCAACTTCTAAAATTATTTTGTTGTGTTTGACAAAATACCTTTTTTTTAAAATTAGCTGATTTCCACAAAGTTTCATTAACTCAACTGCTTCATCAATTGGGATTTTTTTTTCCCATTCGAACCTAGATAATCCACCATCATTGGAAGGCCCTTTAATCGTTATAAATCCTTCATTGTCAACTACCCTAATTCTAACAGATTTATCTGGATTATTATTTAGATATGCTTGAGATAATAACTGTACTTTAAATGCATCAGACCTATATTTGTCAGATTTTACTAAGAATTTTCTTTCTATTTCTATCAAAACAATTTAAGTTACCTGATTTACTCTTAAGGTATTTACCATCCCTTTTGCTTTTATTGGCATAGCGGCTAAACTAATAGTGAAATCCCCTTTTGATATATAGCCCTCAGAGATTGCAATCTCAGTAATTTCTTCAATAGTTGTGTCAGTACTACTAAATTTATTGTAGTAAAAAGCCTTTACTCCCCATAATAAACTTAATCTATTTAAAATTCTTTTATTGGATGTAAAGACTAGAATATTTGAATGAGGTCTCCATGCAGATATTTGAAAAGCTGTATACCCACTGTTGGTCAAAGTCATAATGGCTTTGGCATTAATTTCATCAGCCATATGAGACGCATGATAACATATAGTTTTTGTTATATATCTATTTGTTTTTATTGTTGGAGGATTTTCGGGAACTTTAATTAAACTAGAGTATTCGACAGAATCAATAATTTTAGAGATTTGTTTAATAACCTCAACAGGAAATTTTCCTACCGAAGTTTCACCACTTAACATAACCGCGTCTGCACCATCAATAATTGAATTTGCCACATCATTTACTTCTGCTCTAGATGGAGTTAAACTATCCATCATACTTTCCATCATTTGGGTAGCAATGATTACTGGTATTCTACATTTTTTAGCCTTATGAACTAATTTTTTTTGTATGAGTGGAACTTGCTCACTAGGGACTTCAACACCAAGATCTCCTCTTGCAACCATCAATCCGTCACAATTTTGTATTATATCATCAATATCTAAAACTGCCTCTGGCTTTTCTATTTTGGCGATTACAGGAATTTTGACATCAGAATGCTTGTAAATTAAGTCATTTAAGTCCTTTAAATCTTTTGCATTTCTAACAAATGATAAAGCAATCCAGTCCACCTTTTGTGAGATAGCAAAGATAGCATCTTCTTTGTCCTTATTAGTTAGAGCTGGTAGTGAAATCACTGTATTTGGTAAATTTACCCCTTTATTGGATCTAATAATTCCGTCTAGGATAGATTTCGCATGAACAGTGTTTTTCTTATCTGTCTTAGTTACTTTAAAAATTAATTTACCGTCGTCTATTAATATTTTTTCTCCAACTTTTACGTCCTTGGCGAAGTTTGAATAACTCATGTAAAATTCATTATTATCCGCGACAAATTGATCTCCAGTTTTAAATGAAATTATATCTCCTTTTTTTACAGCGTAATCATCTTTCACTTCACCAATTCTAATTTTAGGACCTTGAAGATCTGCTAAAATAGCAGCATTATAGTGGTAAGTAGAATTTAAGTCTCTAATTAAATTAATCGTTTTCTTGACATCATTATGAATAGCATGTGAAAAATTTATTCTTAAAACATTAACCCCTTCATCTAGTACTTTCTTTAATTTTGATTTAGAACTTATAGAAGGACCTAGAGTTGCAACTATTTTTGTTTTTTTATTATTATTTCTCATGAAAAATTTAAATTTTCTTTATTTTTTATATTATTTAAGTTCAAAGAGTAAACTGAAATTATATTTGGTATTTCGTTTATTGATTTTATAATTTGATTTATATTTATGTGATCAGTGTGATATTCAATTTTTAGAAAAAAATCTACTTGACTTAATTCATTCATTAATTTAAATTTTTTTAGCTCAACCTGGGTGTTTTTAAATAATAATGATTCTTTAATTTCATTTTTAACGTTTGTATATGAACTATTAGATATTAAGTTCCAATTTAATAAATTATCTTCATCTTCGTACTGAAAGAATGAGTAAAAACCGTCTTGCCGTGAAATATCCAAATCTTCAAAAGCTCTTTTTAGCTCAATATTTAAATGTTTATTTAAAAAAAAGGCTAGTCTGTAATCAGTTAATACCGAATGAATTGCTAATAAATGATAATGAAGGGGTTCTTCCTCTTGAAAAATAATTTTTCTAACTGCCATATAGAAAATATAACAAATATTATTCTATTTAAATATTGATTTGAATAATATTTTCTTAAATATTGATTTGATTTTGATTAATATAAAAGGCTCTTTGTGAAACTTTTTCTTCAGCCTTTTTCTTTGATGTAGACCTCGCTTTAACTAACTGAAAACTTGATATTTGTAAGTTAGAGGTGAAATGCTTAACACTATCATTACCAGAATCTTCAAATGTTTCATAGCAATATTTTAATTTATTTTTCTGGCACCATTCAATAATCAATGTCTTATAACTTATTATTTTTCCATCAAGTTTTTTAAGGTCAACATGTGGAATAATCACACTTTGGAATATAAACTTCTTAGCATATTTATAGCCTTTATCTAAAAAAATAGCTCCGACTAGCGACTCAAATAAATTTCCTTCAATATTTTCACCATAATTCTCAATGTTCAAATCACAAGTTAAGTGTTGAGTTAAATTTAATTCTTGACCTAATTCATTTAAATGTTTTCGGCTAACAATCTTGGATCTCATTTTTGTCAAATAACCTTCAGAAGCTTCAGGAATTTGATTAAAAAGGTAGGTTGAAATAATAGAACTTAATATAGAATCTCCAAGGAATTCAAGTCTTTCATAATTTACTGCAATGCCATTTATATCCTTTACATTTAAAGATCTATGAGTGAAAGCTGTTTTGTAATAATGAATTGAATTTGGAGTAAATTTTAGAAGTTTTTTAATTTCAAAATAGAAGTTGTCTTTTTTATTAAATAGGTTAAATTTGTTCAGTATTGAATTACCCATTAATTAATGTATTTCTTAAAAATAACACAAGCATTATGACCTCCAAAGCCAAAAGTGTTACTCATTGCTATATTTATATCTCTCTTTTGAGCTTTATTTAATGTTAAATTTAAAGACGGATTTATACTTTCATCAGAGTTCTTGTGGTTAATAGTTGGAGGAACAATACCGTTTTTAATTGATAAAATAACGGAAATAGCTTCAACTGCTCCAGCTGCACCAAGTAAATGTCCTGTCATAGACTTTGTTGAATTTATATTAATGTTTTTAGCATGATCCCCAAAAACATCTGAAATTGCTTTAAGCTCTGCGACATCACCCAAAGGAGTTGATGTACCATGAGTGTTTATTGCATCTACTTGATTAATGGAAACCCCTGCGTTATTTAAGCAATTTTTTATAACAGCTTTAACCCCTAGTCCCTCAGGATGAGGTGAAGTTATATGGTATGCGTCTGAAGATAGTCCTCCTCCAATAAGTTCAGCATATATTTTTGCTCCTCTAGCTTTTGCATGCTCATATTCTTCTAGAATTATAGCTCCTGATCCTTCGCCCAAAACAAAACCGTCTCTTGTTGAATCAAATGGTCTAGATGCTGTTGCAGGATCTTCGTTTCTTGTGGATAATGCATGCATGGCATTAAAACCTCCCATGCCTGCTTTATTAACTCCTGCTTCACTACCGCCAGTAATGATTATATCACAATGACCAAGTCTAATGTAATTAAGAGCATCCACCATTGCATTTGCTGAAGAGGCACAAGCAGAAACAGTGGTATAACTTGGTCCCATAAAATTATATTTCATCGATATGTGCCCAGGAGCTATATCTCCAATCATTTTAGGGATAAAGAACGGATTAAATCTTGGTGTTCCATCACCGGAAGCAAAATTAATTACTTCATTTTGAAAAGTTTCGATTCCACCTATTCCACTCCCCCATATTACTCCAGCTCGGTAATTATCAATTGATTCTAAATCAATTTTTGAATCACTAATAGCTTCTTCAGAAGCTACCATAGCATATTGGGTAAACCTATCCATTTTTCGAGCTTCTTTTCTGTCAAGAAAATCTAAGGCATTAAAACCTTTTAGTTCACATGCAAATTTTGTTTTAAATTTTTCAGTATCAAAATAAGTTATTGGCGCAGCACCACTCTTGCCACTAATTAAGTTATCCCAATACTCATTAACATTATTTCCAATCGGGGTAAGAGCACCAAGACCTGTAACAACAACTCTTTTTAATTCCATAAAAAATTTTATTTACACACTTTCAATGTAAGAAACTGCCTGACCAACAGTAGAAATGTTTTCTGCCTGATCATCTGGTATTTGAATATCAAATTCTTTTTCAAATTCCATGATTAATTCTACAGTATCTAGAGAGTCTGCCCCTAGGTCATTTGTGAAGCTTGCTTCAGTAACAACTTCATTTTCATCTACTCCTAATTTATCTACAATAATAGCTTTAACTCTTGATTCAATGTCTGACATAATTTTAAGTTTTATTAATTTAATATTTAGTTATAGTTGACAAAAATAAAAAACTTTATTTTAATTTAACTATTTAGAAAGGAAATGTGCAATTTATTTAATTTAAATGGCTAATATTATTGAAAATTTAATAAGTTTTTTTGAATGTCAAAAATAAAAAACATAATAATTTTTGCCTCTGGTAGTGGTTCAAATGCAGAAAACTTAATTTTAAAATTTTCGGCAAATAAAGTAAAAGTCAATTGGCTTGTTTTAACTAACAACCCAAAAGCTGGAATAATCAAAAGATGTAAAGCGCTAAATATTAAATGTGAAGTATTTGAAAAACAAGTATTTTACAACTCATCATTAGTAGAACAAAAAATTTTAAAAATCAATCCAGATATGATAATACTAGCTGGGTTCTTATTAAAAATTCCAGTTAATTTTATTGAAATGAGTTACCCTATAATAAATATTCACCCTTCACTTTTACCAAAGTATGGTGGTAAAGGAATGTATGGCAATTATGTTCATGCTGCAGTAATTGAAAACAAAGAACTCTTCAGTGGTATTACAATACATAAGGTTAACCGTAATTATGATGAAGGAGAGATTATTTTCCAAAAAAAAATTAGATTAGAAAAAAATGAAAGTATTGATAGCTTAGCAAAAAAAATTAATAGCTTAGAAATGAAGTATTTTCCAGATGTTGTTGCAAGACTTATTAACTAAAATGAAGAAAAAAATAAAATATTATGTAGTTTGGAAAGGTCATAAAAAAGGCGTCTATAATTCTTGGGAACAGTGTAAAATACAAATTAATAATTTTAAAGGGGCAAAATATAAGTCTTTTGAAAATTTAAAAGATGCTAACAATGCACTAACTGAAGGTCATAAAATTCACCTTGCTAAATCTAAGCTTTTTAAGAGTGATGAACTTCCAAATTATAATTCTATTTCTGTAGATGCTGCATCAAGTGGGAATCCTGGCATTATGGAATACCAAGGGGTAGACACCAAAACAAAAAAACTATTATTTAATCTCGGTCCGTTTAAAAAAGGAACTAATAATATTGGTGAGTTTTTGGCTTTGGTCCACGGATTAGCAGAATTAAAGAAGATGAAAAGTAATAAACCCATTTACACTGATTCTATTACTGCAATAAGTTGGGTTAGCAAAAAAAAATGTAATACTAAATTAGAAAGGACTAACGAAAATGAAAATCTATTTTTATTAATTGATAGAGCTATATTATGGCTTAAATCTAATACTTATCAAACAAAAATATTGAAATGGAAAACGAAAATTTGGGGTGAAATCCCTGCAGATTTCGGACGAAAATAGTTTATATTCGCATTTTTCAAATAAAATTAAAAAATGAATAAATTACTTATAGTTGGTACAGTCGCTTTTGATTCAATTGAAACCCCGTTTGGCAAAGTAGATAGAATTTTAGGGGGTTCAGGCATGTTTATTGGAATATCCTCATCAGTTTTTAATATTAATAACGCTATAGTTTCGGTTGTTGGTAGTGATTTCCCTGAAGAATATTTAACTCTTTTGAAAACAAAAAAAATAGATATTTCTGGTATTGAAATTGTTAAAGGTGGAAAAACTTTTTTTTGGAAAGGTCTTTACCATGTAAACATGAATCATAGAGATACTTTAAACACCGAACTAAATGTTCTTGCAGATTTTAAACCTAAAGTCCCAAACAATTATAAAAATGCAGATATAGTCCTTCTTGGAAACTTACATCCTTCTACTCAATTAAGTGTTCTGGAACAAATGAACTCAAAACCAAAACTTGTAATCTTAGATACAATGAATTACTGGATGGATAACTCTCTTGATGAGTTAATTAATGTGATTTCCAAAGTTGATTTATTATGTATTAACGACCAAGAGGCTGAACAATTAACTGGTGAAAGTGATTTGAAGATCGCAGCACAGAAAATATCTGATATTGGGCCTAAATTTTTAATCATTAAAAAAGGAGAGTTTGGTTCACTAGTTTTTGGTGAAGATGATTATTATAATTGTCCAATATTTCCTACTGAAAAAGTTAAGGACCCCACTGGAGCAGGAGATACATTTGCAGGTGGATTAGCAGGATATTTAGCAAGTTGTTCAAAGATTTCATTTGATGAAGTTAAAAATGGAGTTATGTATGGAACTGCAATTGCATCATATTGCATTGAAGATTTTGGGCCAAATAACATAATGAATTTAGATATTAATCTTATTGAAAAAAGAGTATCCAAAATTAAAAAATAAAATAAATCACTTTTTTTAGATATTTGTAAAAATTGATTCTATTTTTGTTTTTTAACAAGACCATAATATATCTGTAATGAGTGATGCTTTAAAACACGAATGTGGAATTGCCCATATTAGACTTCTTAAGCCATTAGATTATTATAAAAAAAAGTATGGGTCTACATTTTATGGAATAAATAAAATGTATCTCTTGATGGAAAAACAACACAATAGAGGTCAAGACGGTGCGGGTTTTGCCAGTATTAAATTTGATGTTGAGCCTGGTGAAAGATATATAAGTAGGGTTAGGTCAATTGAACAGCAACCAATTCAAGATGTTTTTTCAAAAATCAACAATAGAATTAATGATACTTTAGAAAGTAATCCTTTATTAAAAGATGATGTTTCTCTTCAAAAAAAACATATCCCATATATTGGGGAAGTAATGCTTGGACATGTTAGGTATGGAACTTTTGGTAAAAACAGCGTAGAAAGTGTGCACCCTTTTTTAAGACAAAACAATTGGAAACACAGAAATTTAATTCTAGCTGGAAATTTTAATATGACCAATGTCAAAGATTTGTTCAATAATCTTGTAGAATTGGGTCAGCATCCAAAGGAATACACTGACACAATTACCATAATGGAAAAAATTGGTCATTTTTTAGATGCTCAAGTTAGAAAAATTTATAAAGATTTAAAAAAAGAAGGCTTTACCAAGTCTGAATGTTCACCTTTAATTACTAAAAGGTTAAAAGTCAGTAAAATATTAAAAAAATCTTCAAAAGATTGGGACGGAGGATATGTTATTGGAGGTATGATCGGACACGGAGATTCTTTTATTCTTAGAGATCCTGCAGGAATAAGACCAGCCTTTTACTATAATGATGACGAAATTATAGTAGTTGCATCTGAAAGGCCTGCTATTCAAACTGCATTTAATTTAAAATTAAATCAAATTAAAGAGGTTCCACCTGGTAATGCATTGTTAATAAATAAAGCAGGAGAATTAACTATAAAAGAGATACTACCCCCAACTGAAAAAAAATCATGTTCATTTGAAAGAATTTACTTCTCAAGAGGTAGTGATGCTGATATCTATAAAGAAAGAAAAGAGCTAGGAAAACTAATAATGCCTACAATTTTAAAAGAAATTAATTATGATATAAGTAACTCTGTTTTTTCTTACATCCCCAACACTGCTGAAACATCATTTTATGGAATGGTTGAAAGTGTAGATAACTATTTAATCAAGAAAAAAACAAATAAAATATTAAATAATACTGATATTTCAGAAGAGGAAATAATTAAAATACTAAGTGAAAAAGCTAGAATTGAAAAGATTGCTATAAAAGATGTTAAACTTAGGACTTTTATTACAGAGGATAGTAGCAGGGATGACCTAGTGGAGCATGTTTATGATATAACATATGGGGTAATTAAAAAAACTGATACTTTGGTTATTATAGATGATAGTATAGTTAGAGGTACAACTCTTAAAAAAAGTATCTTAAAAATGCTTGATCGACTTGGACCTAAAAAAATAATTGTTGTTTCGTCTGCACCACAAATCAGATACCCAGATTGTTACGGTATTGATATGGCAAACTTAGAAAGTCTTATAGCTTTTAAAGCACTATTGTCACTTTTAAAAGAAACCAAACAATATTCATTAATTGAATCAACATATAAAAAATGTAAAAAGCAAGAACTTTTAGCAGATTCAGAGATAACTAATTATGTAAAAGATCTATATGCTTTATTTTCTGCTGAAGAAATTTCTAATATGATTACTTCTCTATTGAGTACAGATGTTAACAGCGCTGAAGTTAAAATTATCTTTCAATCAATCGAAAATCTACACAAGGCCTGCCCTAATAATTTAGGAGATTGGTACTTTACAGGAAACTACCCAACAAATGGTGGTAATAGGGTCGTAAACAACGCATTTATAAACTTCTACGAAGGAAATAAAAAGAGAGCCTACTAATTACTTTTTCACTCTCTTTAATATTTAAACATTTAACTACTAATAATTAAACAACTAAAGTGTAATATATAAATGATTAAATGTGAAGGAGAATATATTTATACTTTCACTTTATAATTTCTTTATTAAGTGATTTGATTTGGGGGAAAAAGGCGGACTATGTTCGCCTTTTTTATTTATTTAGATAAATACTTATTTTCAACGACTTTCCAATTTATTAAATCCATAAATGCAGAAATATAATCTACTCGTCTATTTTGATAGTTTAAATAATAAGCATGTTCCCAAACATCTACACCTAAAATAGGTGTACCTCCACATCCAATATTTGGCATTAAAGGATTGTCTTGATTGGCAGTTCCGCAAACTTCAAGTTTTCCATCATCCATAACACAAAGCCATGCCCATCCTGAACCAAACTGGGTAGCAGCAGCTTTTGAAAACTTATCTTTAAATGTGTCAAAAGAACCAAATGAAGTATTGATAAGATCTAACATAGTATCTGAGATACCATTATTATCAACGGGTGAAATTACTTCCCAGAACAATTTGTGATTATAATAACCTCCGGCATTATTTCTCAACCCTTTATTATCCATATCAAGATTAGCTAGAATAGACTCAATTGAAGCAGAATCTAAATCTGTATCGACTATAGCATTGTTTAAATTATTAGTGTAACCATTGTGATGTTTAGAATGATGAATTTTCATCGTTCTAGCATCGATAGATGGTTCTAATGCATCATATGAAAAGTTCAGCTCTGGTAATTTAAATCCCATTGTATTATTTTTTTAGATTAATATTTATATAATATACAAATTTACAAAAAGGATTATTAATAAGTAATATAGAATACTTAATTTGGTTAAGTAATCTATAATGCTTGAAACATTTCTATAACATATATAATGCATCAGCAGGAAGTGGTAAAACTTTTAACCTGGTTAAGGAATATTTAAAAATTTTGCTTACTGATCCCCAGATTGATTCTTATAAAAGGATTCTGTCCATAACATTTACAAATAAAGCTGTAAATGAAATGAAAAGTAGAATAATTGATAGTTTAAATCAACTTACCAAAATAACAATAAATGATAAAAACAATCCTCTTTTAAATTCTATTAAAAAAGAAACAGGTTTAACTAATCTAGAAATTCAATCAAAATCGATTTCAATATTGAAATCAATTCTAATAAATTATGCTTCTTTTAATATCTCAACAATAGATAAGTTTACACAAAAAATTATAAGAAATTTTGCTTACGAAATAAAAATTCCTGTTAATTATGAAGTAGAAATTAAAACTAAGGATTTACTAGAAGAGTCCACCGCTAAATTAATATCAAGGGCTGGAGTTGATAAAAAATTAACAAAAACTCTTATTAATTTTTCATTTGAAAAATCTGCTAATGATAAAAGTTGGGATATAGAGTATGACTTAAATAATATTTCTAAATTATTACTAAATGAAAATCACTTTGAACAAATATCGGCTATAGAGTGTAAAAATTTGGAGGATTTTGAAAAGTTAAAAAAACTAATTGATGATAAGAAAATAAAAACTGAATCAAAAATTGTAAATGAGGCCACTAATTGCCTAAACTTAATTTACAGTAAAGGCTTAAATGATAGTGATTTTTTAAGTCAAGCTTTACCTAAACATTTAAAAAAGGTGAAGTCAAAAAATTTTAATGCGTTATATTCAAGTCAATTAGAGTCAAACGTTAAAAGTGGTTATTTATATAAAAAAACATTAGCAGAAGACAAAAAAAGCATAATAGATTTAATAAAAGATGAACTTTATGTCATTTTTACTAGTTTAAAGAAAAAGATATTCAAATTTAAATTTTATGAAAATATTCAATCAAATAACAGACCTTTATCAATTCTTAAACACATAAATTCAGAATTAGAAATTATTAAAAAAGAAAAAAACATTATTCTTATTTCTGAATTTAACAAAATCGTAAATAATCAAATCAAAAATCAACCTGCACTTTTTGTTTATGAAAAAATAGGTGTAAAATATAAACACTTTTTTATCGACGAATTTCAGGACACCTCTAAATTACAATGGACTAATTTAGTACCACTTATTGAAAACTCTCTTTCTTCAGAAGATTCATCTTTATCAATTTCAGGAGATATAAAACAAGCTATTTACAGGTGGAGAGGTGGAGAGCCCGAACAATTACTAAAACTTTGCAATAACAATACTGACTTTTTCACTAAAAGCAAAGTGATTAATTTAGAAACTAATTATAGGAGTAAAGATGAAATAATTAAATTTAATAATTCGTTTTTCTATCACATTAGTCAATTTGTATTTACTTCAGAAGTTCATAAAAAAATTTATAAAAATTGCCAACAAGAATATAACAATAATTTAGGAGGTTATGTTGGAGTTAACATATTAGAAAATTTAGATTCTAATGCAAAAAAAGAAAATGCTTACAATTTAAAAATACAGCAAATTGTTGAAGATAGTTTAAAGAATAATTTCGAATTAAGAGATATCTGCATTCTTGTAAGAACCAATGATCAAGGAGTGAAAATTTCTGACTTTTTAAACAAAAAAGATATAAATATCATCTCTTCTGAGACACTTTTAATTAGTAAATCTGAAGACGTAGAATTTATTACAGCAATTTTAAAATTTTGTTCTCAGCCTAAACTAATAAATTCAAAATTAAATATTATAAATTATTTACACAGAAAAAAGAATTTAAAAAAATCAAAACACAACTTTATTAAGGAATTAATAAAAAAACCAAAAAAAGATTTTTTCGAGGAACTGCATAAACTTAATTTCTATTTTGATTATAATATTTTAACAAAATCATCTCTTTATGAAGCAATTGAATATATTATTCATGCGTTCAAATTATCTAAAAAATCAAATAATTATATTCAATTTTTTCTTGATTTTGCATTTGATTATTCAAATAAAAATTTTGCTAATATACTAGACTTTATTGATCATTATGAGTCAAAAAAAGACACCTTAAGCATCGTAGCCCCTGAAGAAAGTGATGCAGTTCAGATAATGACTATCCATAAATCAAAGGGACTTGAGTTTCCTGTTGTTATTTATGCATACGCAGATATAGATATTTACAAAGAAAAAAATGCAAAAGAGTGGTATCCAGTAAGTGGAGATGAATTTAATGGTTTTAATAATTTGCTCTTAAATTTTAATAAGGATTTTGAGTTTTTTGAGGATATTGGTAATTATATATATAAAAATCATCTGATGAATTTAGAGCTAGATAATATCAATTTACTTTATGTAGCATTAACAAGAGCTCAAAATGAACTTCATATAATATGCTCTAATTCGTGCAATAGTAAAGGGGAAGAAAATTTAAAGAATTATTCAGGGTTTTTTATTAATTATTTAAAGAAAAATAGTTTGTGGAAAGAAAATAAAGAGACTTTTGAGTTTGGTCAAAAAATAAAAAAAGATTTCTCAAGAAAAACTCTCAATACATCACTTATTGATGAATTTATAATTAATCCAAAGGAAATTCATGATATAAATATTGATGCTAAATCTGCAAAAATTTGGGGTACGTCTTTAGAAAAAGCTACTAATAATGGGAATTTATTACATGAAATTATGTCTAAAATAAAATCTAAACAGGACCTAGATAAGGTTTTAATGGATTTCTACGATAACGGCACAATTAACACAAAATTAAAAGAAAAATACAGACAAATAATATTTGAAATTTTAGATAATGAATCTTTAAGAAATTATTACAATCCTGAGTTAATATCATATAACGAAAAGGATATAATTTTAAAAAATAGTGATCCTATTAGAGCGGATAGAATTGTTTTTAATTCCCCTAGTGAAGTTACTATAATTGACTACAAAACTGGTAGAATAAAAAAAGGTGATTATACTCAAATTAATAATTATGGAAAAGTTATTACAGACATGGGATACAAGGTTAAAAATAAAATTATTGTCAATACATTAAAAGGTTTAGAGGTAATAATATTAAAGTAGAAAAACCCTAAAATAAAATAACCGAAATCTTAATTTCGCCTATTTTATTACTAGAACTTTTTTTTTTTAATTAAATTTATATAAAATATATATTATGAAAAAGATCAAAAAAGTATTATTAATTATGTTGTTAACTTTTGGTTATTCAACTTTCCAGGCTCAAGATGCTAATAACTCTTGGCAATTCTCATTTGGTATTAGTGCAGTTGATTTAGATGCGGACACTAGCTCCTCATTTAATGAATTGTTTGATGTTGATGAAAATTGGAACGTTTCTAGCGGATTATCTATGTTTACACTTTCTAAATATTTAGGAGATGATTTTTCACTGGGACTTAGTGGATCTGTAAACTCAATTTCAAAATTTGCAGATGGTTATGAGTTTTTAAACGATGCTACCTATTTTGCAGGTGATTTGATGCTTAAATATAGTTTGGCTGAAGCCTTAAATTGTAAAAATATGGAGCCATTTGTAGGAGTAGGTTTTGGTAAAACTTGGATGGATTCTTCATCATGGATGACTTCAAATGCAAGCCTTGGAATGAATTACTGGGTTTCTGAAATATGGGGATTAACTGCTCAAGTAGACTACAAACTTAATATGTCTGATAATGGAAGAGGTAATACTATTATGCTTGACGAAGGTGGAACCATGAGATATTCAGTTGGATTTACTGTAAAATTCGGTGGAACTGAAAATTAACAGCTAGTCTTTGTATTTTGAAGAATTTGCTAATCCTGGTATTTATATAATTTACTGATTAGTAGTGTTTTACAATTTATTAATAAATAATGTTTTTCTCTGTTAGAATTAAATTTTTAACTATAAATTCTATTGAAAATTCAAAAAATATTGATTTTTTTAGTTCTCTATACCAATAATTACAGGGAAAAAGCATATTTTTGCAACAAATAAAAACTTAATTAAAATTATTATGAAAAATTTTAGCAAACTATTGTTAGTACTTTTATTAACAATTGGTTACACAAACATTCAATCTCAAGACAACAATAATCCATGGCAATTCTCATTTGGAATCAATGCAGTTGATTTAGATGCAGATACTAGCACTCAATTTGATGAGTTCTTTGCAGTAGATGAAAATTGGAATGTTTCTAGTGGATTATCTATGTTTACCCTTTCTAAGTATTTAGGAGATAATCTTTCACTTGGACTTAGTGGATCTGTAAACTCAATTTCAAAATTTGCAGATAATTATGAGTTTTTAAATGATGCTACTTACTTTGCTAGTGATATAATGCTTAAATATAGTTTAGGAGAAGTACTAGATATGAAAAAAATGGAGCCATTTGTAGGAGTTGGTTTAGGTAATACTTGGATGGATTCATCATCATGGATGACTTCAAACGCAAGCCTTGGAATGAATTACTGGTTTTCTGATGTTTGGGGATTAACTGCTCAAGTAGACTACAAACTTAACATGTCAGATAATGGAAGAGGAAACACAGTTATGCTTGATGAAGGTGGAACCATGAGATATTCAGTTGGGTTCTCTGTAAAATTTGGCGGAACTGATACAGACGGAGACGGTGTTTATGATAAACATGATACATGTCCAGAAGTACCGGGATTAGAAGAATTTAATGGTTGTCCAGATTCTGATGGAGATGGAATTCAAGATAGCGAAGACACATGTCCACTATTAGCTGGAAGCTTAGAATATGAAGGTTGTCCAGATTCTGATGGAGATGGTGTTTCAGACAATAAAGACGCATGTCCAAACAAAGCAGGATTAGCTTCATTAGATGGTTGTCCAGATTCCGACAAGGATGGAATTGCTGACACAAGAGATAATTGTCCAAATGTTGCAGGACCAAGAGCCAATAGAGGGTGTCCATGGCCTGATAGTGATGGTGATAGCGTTTTAGACAAAGACGATGACTGTCCTTCTGAAGCAGGTTCAGTGGCTAATAATGGTTGTCCTGAAATATATCCAAGTGACGAAGCTTTAGCTCAACTAGTTGATTACTCTAGAACAATAAATT
>JADHRR010000035.1:0-8625 GCA_016777305.1 Flavobacteriaceae bacterium | reverse complement strand
CGACCAAAAACTGTCCCCTTTTCTGTCCCTCAAAAATTAAAAAACCCTCATAATCTATTGAATTATAAGGGTTTAACTTTTATTGTTGCGGTCTGGACGGGACTTTACTCAATAATTAACTTTTTCTCTACTGTTCCATCATCATAGATATAAAAGAGAGGTTGATTTTTCTTTTTTATTCTTCTTCCAAAAACATCAATAATTTTAATTATTTTTTTTTGTTCAGATAGTTCATTCAATTGTGATGTTTGGTTAATTAAACCATTAATATCATATCTTGAAAAAAAACTCCATACCTCAGTAGATGCATCAATATCATAATTAACTACCCCATTATTATTACTGGAATTGGTTCCTGGCCATGTATGACCACCATTATAAATTTTAAATAATTCAGTTGTTACTCCATTATTACCATTTTTAAAGACAATATGATCTACAGTACTTGAATCATTTAAAACATAATCTGGTATAGAAATTGTGTCTGCAATTAAATCGCAATTATTATAGTTTCTCCAATATTCAAGTCCATATGTCATTGACGAAAAACTAACTATAGTGTCATTTGTCCCATGAATTTGTAAAAGAGGAGTAGGATGATGTGGATTACAAGATTGAAATTGAAAAGAAGACATTGCTCCAGTTACCGATGCTATTGCTGCAATTTTATCACTCATGTCACATGCTAAATAATAACTCATTGCTCCGCCATTAGACATTCCAACTGAGTATACCCTATTAATATTTATATTATAATCTATTATTAATTTATCGTATAATGCATTTATAAAACCAATATCATCACCAGTTGAATTTCCATAATTCCAATGTGACTCTCCATTTGAGTTAAGCAAACCCTTAGGGTGAACAATAATAAAATTTGCTGTGTCTGCAATATCTCTAAAATCTGCGTGATACATAGCAATTAAAGAATTACCTCCTCTACCGTGAAGATTAAAAATTAATGGAACAGCATTAGAAGAATTATATATTGCAGGGACATATGTTATGTAAGTTCTATACACATTATCATGAAATATACTATCATACACTGTCTGTTGAGAAATACATAAAAATGGAACAAGAAAAAATAGGTAAAAAAGTTTTTTCAAAATGAATAATTATTAACTCAAAGCTAATAAAAAAGTTTTTGACAGTACTAAATTCTTAGAATTGAAAAAGTGTTAAACATACTGTTAATCAGAATTAAAAAACCCTCATAATCTATTGAATTATTTGAATTAAAATACCCTTACAATATTAAATCCAAATGAAACATCTCCATTTAACCAATTACCAATAGTTTCAGTTAAAAATGACGCATCGTTACTTGCTCTTGAATTAGTAAAAAGAAGCTGAAAAACATGCCCTCCAGTTTCTATATCTATACCAATTGTAAATGGGTTAAAATAAAGTGAATTTTTATTTTTACTAAAATTATAAGCATAATCCATATTTAAACTTATCCTTTTAAAAAACTTATATCTTCCTCCAACTGCCATTAGATATTGATTCCAAGGTTCAGTAATAAAATCTAAATTAGAAGCAGAAGGGAGAATTAAGTTTTTGGTGTAGTTCAAATCAATTAAGTTTTGTCGTACATAAATAGCTGCAATTTCCATAGATAATTTTTCTGAAAATCTTCTAGAAATTAACACCTGTGTAGTATAAGCAAATCGATCAAAAAACAACAAACCTGGATAAGATAGTTTATTTAATAAGGTGTTTATATCCATACTATTATATAAAACTAAGTTTATAGGGAAACTGTCTGACTGCTTTTTTATACCAATCTTGATTGTTCCTGAATATATTTTTTCATAGCTATCTCTACTTACTCCTACTTGAAATCTCTTGTTTATTCCATAAAGAAACTGGATTTTTGTATTTGCCTGATCTAAGCCATAGAACTCCCTGACACCTTCCTTAAGATAACCAAATCTATGCGCAACAACCATAAAAAATTCTTTTTCCTCAACCATTTTGGTTGATTGCAAATTAGCTATTTGTAAAGTTTTAAAAGTAGGAGGAGAATAAATTACCTCATCTATAACTAAGCTATTTAATTCTTCGAATAAATCATCTTCTTGAGCATTAGCAAAATAAAAAGTTAAAAAAAATATTAATAAAGATAGTGCTCTTTTTACTGAATGATGATACATTGATTTAATTTTATTTCCATTAATAATTCATCAAAACCTACAACTCTACCTTTTATTACTATATGATTATTAAGAAAGTTTGAGGGTATATCTATATTTTGGTCAAATTGACAAAATATGTTTTTATTAAGCAAAATACCATACTCATCAACATATGTTATTTTACCTTTTATTTGAACAACTTTATCATTCCAATATTTAAGATCCTGAGTTAAAATATATTTAAATTCATTTGCATCACCTTTAAAAACTGGTACTATATTACTTGCTTTTGCAGGAGCTGAATAAATATAACTATAAATTGTATGTACACCAATTCCAATCAGAACTGAAAACAAAAAACTAATTATAATTTTATTTTTTTTCATCAAGCTTATAATTAAGAGTTATTTGAATTTGATTAGCTATTTTTTCTCTTACAACATAAGGAATCTCAATATCAAAATAATCAGGTTTAATAATGAATTTTGAGGTTACAATTATTTTATTATTAACTTCTTTTAATTTTACTTTTGTTTTGATATTTTTTTCTTTTTCTCTAATTGTAAGTATACCTGAAAGATCAAATTCACTTATAGTATTTAATTTTTCTTTTGAGAAATTATTAATCTTCCCATTAAAAATACCTTTAGGATATAAGTTGCTTTGCATGTAATTTTCATTAAAATGTTCTTGCATAAGTGCATTTTTAAATTCGAATGATGCAATAAAAACATGTGCAACTACTTCACCAGAATTAATATTAAAAATAACAGTTGTGTTTTCATTTATCGCTTCTACTGGTTCAAATGCTATTTGGGATGCTTTAAACTCTGTTAATCCGGATCTTGTATAATATTTTTGAGCATTACAAAAGATACAAATGAATAGTAAAACAATTATTAAGCTAATTCTATTCATTTTTTTAATCTTCTAAATATCCATTTTGAGCCCAACTATCAAAAAGCAATCTATCAGATAAAGGCATTAGTCCTGTTGTTGGCATTGGATTAGATACATCATTAATCCTTTGAATTAAAGCTCCTGATTCAGCAGAAATACGTACTTGATTATAATTTTCCAAAAGTAAATTTCCTTGTGGATTAATTCCTGAATGACAACTAATACAATTATTAGAAATTATCGTTTTAATATTTGCTTCATAAGTTATTTTACTGCTTGTAAATGATGGGTTTGGCTCAATCTCTTGAGGAATATAACCACTTGTACATCCCACCAATAAACTGATGAAAAAAATCATATTTATATAAATTTTATATTGTAAATAGTTTTTCAATATATTTAATTATAAGTTTAAAGTATTACACCAATTTCTGATTGCCTGTCTATCTGCATTTGAAATTGAACTATGATCAAAATCAGTAGCATTTTGAAAAGGTGGCGGCATAATTAATTCATCTAAAGGATAGTTTTCAAAATGTTGAGTACACTGAGGTCTATGACATGATGTACATGAATTTTGAATTTCTGAAGTAAATGGTTGTTGAAACTCAGCGCCAATTATAGAATATGGGTTATTACCAGTCATTGGGACAAGTAATTCAGAAAGGTTATTTGGATTGTATAATTGATTAACAGCCGGTGTGTGTAAAAAAGGACTTGCCATATGACAATTCATACACTTATCATCAGCAACAACTCTTGGGCTCATCCATGCATTATTATATCCATTTTCACCAGGTTTTGGAGGATTGTTAGGGTTGTAACCATCTTTTATAGAAAAAAAACAAGTCTGACCAGTAGAATACTTATATCCAATAACTCCTAACCCACCATCACGACAAAATGTTATAAATACAACATCTGAATTTTCGGAACCATCAAAATTTAGACCTGCATAACGTCCTATTTTATTTCCTGTTTGACAAGCCATTCCAAATGCCCATGGATAATCACAATCATTTGGATTTGTACTACCACTACCTTCTTCTCCCTGTGGAAATGATACAGGAACACCATTTTTTGTTGTTGGAACTTCAATAGCATCAGAACAACTAAATCTAGGAAGTGGTCCTAATTCATTTTCACATTCATATGCGTATTCTAATGCAGTTCTATTATTTATGTCGTTAACTGCAGGTACATATCCTGTAATATCATGTTTATTACAAGAGCCAAATACTATTCCTACAAAACTAAAAATTATTATTTTTTGAATATTATTCATTTTCAATACTTTTTAAATATGAACTTGGAGTCATTCCTTCTAACCTTTTAAAAGAAGTATTAAAAGTTGATTTATTTTTAAACCCTGCTTCATTAGCAACTGAAAATAGCGTAAGTTTATCATGCCTGTATAATTTAATAAGTTCTTTAAATTCATGTACACGAAATTTATTTATGAAAAAATAGAAGTTAGTTTTTTCAAACTTATTTATCATCCTAGAAAGTTCATTTTCATTTAAATTATAAATCAATGAAACTGCTCTTAAATTAATATTCTCATCTAAGTAAATCTTTTCAGACTGAATATGTTTCTTTATTGAATTAAACTTAATTAAACTTAATTTTTCTTCAATTACTTTAGAGTTATAATTTGAAAAATTCAAACTATTATTAAAGATAATTTTATGTTGTGCATATCCATTATAACCTATATAGAATAACATAAAAACTGTAAGAAATATAGAAGTTGAATCAATTAAGAATTCTAGATTTTCTAAAGTTGATAAATCAAAACAAAAAGTAATTAAATTTAAAAAATGAATAATTACATTTATAGTGAAAATATTTTTTAGCCACTGAAGTGTTTTATTTTCTATATCTGAAAAATAATTGCGTATTTTCTCATTGTGTTCATGTAATAACATATAAGCTAAAATTGGAATCAATATCTCTATTGTATAAAAAAATATCTCAATATTGACTAATAACTCTTCGCTTAACAAAAAATTACTATTAAGTAAAATATTTAAAATAATCCCTGGTATAAAGAAAAAATAATACCATATTTTTCTTTTAATATTAATCGTAGAAATCAAGTAAAAATATAAAAGAGGAAAAACAAATAAAATAGGCTCAAAAACAAAATGAATTTCAAATAGCTCTTCAAATTCACCAAAAAAGTTATTTAAAATATTTATGCAATGTAACAGAAGAAAAATTGCTAAATAATTATTTGCTTTTTTATTTTTAGATTTTACAATTAAGAACAATATCCCTAAAAACAAAGCATTAAAAAAAATAGCTACTGATGGTATAATATGAACAAGTGACAAATTCATTTATTCTATATAATTTTTAATACTTTGTTTTAACGGATATATCAACTAATTATTTGTTTTTTATTGCATTTATTGTTTCATCACATCCAAATTCACCATCAGTTGAAATCATACTAAATGTATTGTCAGTCAATACATAATTTTTACTAACGGTTTCTTCTTCTGTAGTAATTGAAATATTATCACTGTTTAATATCTCCCAATTACCAAAATCTGTTTCTGTTTCCATTGTATCTCCATCCACTGTCATAATATATTCAACAGAAAATGTATTATCTTGAAAAAATGTTTGTATACCTGAAAGACATACTTCCGAACCTTCTTCTGTTTCGCAGCCAGATTCAAGAGTTTCATTATCATTAGGATCAGTACAGTTAGCAGTAATAATGTTTTCTATTTCCCAAGAACCAATAAGTTTAGCAGTGTTTTCTGCAATAATATTAGATGGATTAATAGGATCAACTGAATCACTTTTACTACATGACACTATTGAAAGTAAGGTTAAAATTAAACCTAGAATAATTGATGTTTTTTCGTTCATTTTTTATAGTTTTTTAAATTAATATTCGCAAAAATATTTTTATGCAAATAATAATTATAAGTAAATGAGAGTAAGTAAGTATGAATAAGTCTATTCATACATATTAATTTTTTTTGGGGGTAGTCTAAATCTTAAAAGCAAATTTTATGGTAATCGGTGATGGTCTTTCACGCACACACGGGCAAAATTGGAGTAATAGGTATATTTAAATAGAGCTAATTAATTATCATCATAATTTATAAAATCATGAACTTTATTTACAAGAAAGTTATTTAACAACATTGAAGTTTGAGTAGATTTTTGAAATAAACCAATTTTATTTTCATTTGCAAAAACTTTCATTGAAGATGAATAATCTGATATTAAATAATCATCACCTTTAAGATTAAAAAAAGGAAATACCAACTTTTTACCTCTTAGACCGCCCTTACTAAATTTTAAACCTTGAGCGTGAATATCTAAATCAGCTACATTAATAAATGAATCAACTTGCAATTCAAAGATTCTATATTCAATAGAATTCTTATTTTTTTTGTTTTTATTATTAAAGTTTGCTTGTTGAGATTTTACAATAATTTGATCGGGCTTGTTTGGAATATCTTCTAATCGAGTATATGGACTTCCAAAATCCTCATAAACAGGAATTTTATTATTGACTATTTCTGGTTTATATGGAGAATTAATCTCACTATATTTACATATTAAATTATTCCAATTTTTTCTCTCCCATATCTCAGATGAGATTTTTGTATAATCTAAACCATATTCTGAAATCCATCCTTTGCTCAAAAACAAAACAAATAATTTACGATCATCAGTAAGCTGTCCGTCTTTTATAATTGTTAATCCAAGAGGGACAAAAGATAATCTACCGTCACTTGACCAAGCCTCTCCTCCGCCTCCTAAACCAATAACCTTAAGACGAAATTGTGAATAGTCTGGATAGTCAGATATCATAATATCAAGTGCAAGTTGTTCTATAGTCTCTTTATGTTGTTCAATAGATGCAGCTACAGCAGCAGCACCAATTAATGCAGCTGCAAATGCATCATTGTCATTTTGGGAGTAAATTTTATTTTGAAAAACAAAAGATAATATTAAAATAAGGAGGATAATTTTTTTCATTTTGAACAAATTTTTCTTTAAATCTAAGAAAAAAATTACATGTAATATTTGAGCTATATAAAAAACAACCAATAGTGTCCTACTATATGTCCTACTCTAACTAAAAAACCCTCATAATCTATTGAATTATAAGGGCTTAACTTTTATTGTTGCGGTCTGGACGGGACTTTACTCAATTATTATTTTCTTCTCTACTGTTCTGTCATCATAGATATAAAATAGTGGTTCGTTCTTAGAAGCTTTTGTTTCTCTTCCTAATAGGTCTGTTATCTTTATGAGTTCTTTGTTTTTAAAATGTTCTTCAATACTTGTCATAGCAGTGCAAGAACTTACATCAATTTCGCTGTATAAATTTGGATCGTGGTTTGGGTCTTCGACCGTATAAGCCATCATTGAAATTTTAATAATTTCATCACTTGTAGAAAAACAAAGTTGGTGAAAGTTGTCGTTGTCATTTATATCTGCTATCGAAACAGGTACATGTGGTATTAAAACTCCTGAACTGTCAGAATAGCCAATATAGTACTGAAATAAGTCAGATTCGGTATCACCTCCAATATACGGTGTAACACCACCATTCCAAGCAACTTGAATCGTTTGTGTTCCTAAACTACACTCATTCAAATTGCCATCAATTCTTTGGGCAAAAAATAAACTTGGTCCATCAGCAAGCGGAATTACATTTGTAGTAGTGGTTCCGTTTAGGTTTATGATTGCTGAACAAGCAGACTCTCCAGATAAAGTATCAGCTGTAAATAAATCTCCTACAACTCTAACTTCAACAGGTGGATTGCTAATAGCGGTACCAAATTCACCAAACAGAAGCACAGTTCGATTTTCTCCGTTTTCATTAGCTGGGGCTAAAGAAACACAAATAGGGATATGTATATTGCCAAAGCTATCTACAACTTTAAAATCAGTTTCCGATAAACTGGAAGCATCTATTGGAAATATAAAATTAACAGGCATACCATCTAAAAGGATTCCTGGTTGATTACACAATAGACCCGGAAGTACACTATCAAGTCCAAAAAAAGCCGACACAAGAGTATCTTGTGATTTGGCACTGTTAAAAAAAGATAAAATTGTTATTGCTAAAAGAAGGATTTTTTTCATTTATCAAAATTAAACAATTAATTAGCAACAATAAATTAAGTTTAAATAGAGATTGTGAATGTGTATGAAAGTTATGCATAGCACAATAAACAAAAATATCTCATTTATTTTTGCTTTATGAGATCAATATTCCTTACAACATTATTTTTAATTCCATTATTTGGATTTGCTTCTTTTCCTGTAAAGAAAACTTCACTTTCTGACACAACAATTATAATTAAGAAAGAGATAATGGAAAATTATAAAATTGGATTCCAAAAACACAATTATAATCAGCAGAAAAATAATTATAAGTCTCTATTTAAAATATTAGATAGTTTTTTCTTAGTGTTAGGAATTATTTCAATTATAATTGCCACTCAAGTTGCAAATAATTCAACTCAATTCTTAGCAGGATTAGGGTGGTTATATGTTGGAATACTTTCTTTAGGATTAAGTATTCTAATATTCTTATTTA
>JADHRR010000012.1:0-38136 GCA_016777305.1 Flavobacteriaceae bacterium | reverse complement strand
TCTTTATACAATTCACTTGGAATATTCTTACCTCTTATCGCAGTAAATTGTGCGATTTTAGGAGGATCTTTATTTATGCAATCAAGAGAGATTCCTACACTAGCTCTAGCTCTTACTTATGGGGTGGGCTCTGGAATAGGATGGTTTTTAGCAATTTTATCAATTGCTGCAATTAGAGAAAAAATTAGATACTCTAACGTTCCTGCTCCATTGAGAGGACTTGGAATAACATTTATTATTACAGGTTTAATGGCTATCGGTTTTATGAGCTTTGGAGGTATGTTAACTGGTGGAGATGAAGAAGTTTCTAAAAAGGATCTAGATGTTGAACTTGTTGCAAATGCTAATGACCAAAAATTAAATAATAAACTATTTTTAAAAAATTCAAAAGAAGTTAATTAATATGATTTTAGCATCAGAAACTTTAGGGACCATTTTTATAACAATTATTGCTTTTTTAATTGTATCATTATTATTGATCAGTGTACTTTTATATGTTAAGCAAAAACTATCACCTTCAGGTCCTGTAATGATTACAATTAATGGTGAAAAAGAAATTGAGGTTGCTTCTGGAGAAACATTATTAACCACCCTCGGTGCACAAAAAATATTTTTACCATCTGCATGCGGTGGAGGAGGAACATGTATTCAATGTGAATGTCATGTGAATAGTGGAGGAGGAGAAGCATTACCAACTGAAATACCTCATTTCACAAGAAAAGAAATTAAATCTGGTGCAAGATTAGCATGTCAAGTAAAAGTAAAACAAGACATGAATATTAGTATACCTGAGGAAGTGTTTGGTATTAAAAAGTTTGAAGCAACTGTAGTTAGAAATTATAATGTTGCATCTTTCATTAAAGAGTTTGTAGTATCTATACCAGAAGATATGGGTTATAAAGCTGGAGGATATATTCAAATAGAAATTCCTGAAGGTGAGGTTAAATTTTCAGACATTGATATAACAGCTCACCCTGATGAACATGAATCTGCTGATAAATTTAAAGCTGAATGGGACAAATTTAATCTTTGGCCTTTAGTTATGAATAATAATGAGCTTGTAGATAGAGCTTATTCTATGGCATCGTACCCTGCAGAAGGTAAAGAAATTATGTTAAACGTAAGAATAGCCACACCACCATGGGATAGAAATAAAAATGGATGGATGGATGTAAATCCTGGAGTAGCATCTTCATACATTTTCTCTAAAAAAGCTGGCGATAAAGTGACAATCTCTGGTCCATATGGTGAATTTTTTATAAATGAATCTGATTCAGAAATGCTATATGTTGGTGGTGGTGCTGGTATGGCTCCTATGAGATCTCATCTTTATCATCTCTTTAAAACTTTACAAACTGGTCGAAAGGTTAGTTTTTGGTATGGGGGTAGATCTAGAAGAGAGCTATTCTATTTAGATCATTTTTATAAATTAGAAAAAGATTTCCCAAACTTTAAATTTTATTTAGCATTATCTGAACCTCTTCCTGAAGATAATTGGAATGTTAAAAGTAATTTAGAGGGTGAAGGAGATGGTTTTGTTGGATTTGTTCATAATTGTGTTATCGATAATTATTTAAGCACTCATGAATCTCCAGAAGATATTGAGCTTTATTTCTGTGGACCCCCTTTAATGAATCAAGCTGTTCAAAAAATGGGTGAAGATTTTGGTATCCCTGATGAACATATCAGATTTGATGATTTTGGTGGTTAAATTATAATTTCCATGGACAGTCCCTTATCAAAACAAGAACTTCATAATCTAGCAATGAATCATGTTGGTAAAGATCTTGAATCAAGAGGTTTTGAGTTTATTGCAATCAATAGTAAACTAAAAAAAAATCCACAATTTGTATGTATTGATAAAAACAAACAATACTTTTTTGTAATTGTAAAAGCAATCTTACTTCCTGAAAATCCAAACAATTATGATCTAGTATGGATGGAAAAGTTTAAGCAACATGCTAAATCTCATGATTCAAAGGTTCTTTATGCTGGTGTAGGTTTAGCAAATGCTAAGAATGAAAATAATCCAGTATATTTAAATCAGGATTATATAATTGAATATAATGGGATTCAAGTAATTGATGATAATTTAAACTAATGCGTTACCTATTATTAATATTTATTACAGTTTTTTCTTGTACTAACAATTCACTTAAAAAAACTTCTATTAGTGGTTATGTGTATGGTACCACTTACAATATTGTCTATTTTTCTGATGATGAATTACAATTGAAAACGCAAATTGATAGTCTTTTTAATGTTATAGATATGTCAATGTCTACCTATAATTCAAATTCATTAATTACTAAAATTAATAATAATGAAGATGTTGAGTTAGACAATCACTTTAAATTTGTTTTTAATGTTTCTAAAAATATTTTCAATAAGACAAATGGTTATTTTGATCCTTCTATTGGCCCTTTAGTGAACTCACTAAATTTTGGCCCAAAAAACTATGACATGCCAGCAGTTAATCTCAAAAACCTAGTAGGTTTAGATAAATTTAACGTCATAGAAAATAAATTAAATAGACCTCTTAACTCTTTTATAGATTTCAACGCTATTGCAAAAGGATATAGTGTTGATTTAATCTCAAATTTTTTAAGTACTAATAATATAACTAATTATATAGTTGAAGTAGGAGGTGAAATTAGATCAAGTGGTATAAACTTAGATGGAAATCAAAATTGGAGAGTTGGATTAGATACTCCTAGATTTGATGGTTTACAAAAAGAACTTTACAAAATCTTTAATTTAAAGAACAGTTCAATGGCAACTTCAGGAGTTTACAGAAAATTTAAAATTGATAGTTTAGGAAATAAATATGCTCATATTATTGATCCAAAAACAGGCTATTCTTCAACCACAAATATACTAAGTGTAACAGTAATTTCAGAGAATTGTATTGAAGCTGATGCATTTGCTACTGCATTACATCTTATGTCAGTTGAGGAAATTGCTAATTTTGCAAAAAAAAATAATGAGATCAGTATTTTTATTATATATAATGATAAGAATAATGAAATGAAAGACATTTCTTTCAATAATTTCCCTTCTATTTAGTGCATACCGGAATAATCTCTCCCTTAATTATAGAGAATTTTAATATTTCTTTATCACTAAATTTTTTTGAATAGTCTACTTGTTGAACTTTAAAACCTGTGTCTTCGAGCTTGTTAAAATAATCTTTTCCATAAATTCTTACATGATCGTATTGGCCAAATATTTTGTTCCTTTCTAATTTATCAGTGATTGAATCGTCTTGAAAAGTTTTTTCTCTTTTCATATCAATTGGAACTTGAAAAATGCCTATACCACCTTTTTTTAAAACTCTGTACAATTCACTCATTGCTTTATTGTCATCTAATACATGTTCTAAAACATGATTACACAGAATAAAGTCATAGGTATTTTCCTTTATTGGTAAATCACATATGTCAGCCTTAATTTTTGCTAATGGTGAGTTAATATCAATTGTATCATATTGAATATTACTTAATTTCTTAAATCTTTTATAAAAAGCCTGTTCAGGTGCAAAATGTAATAGTTTTATTTTTTTTTCAAAAAGTACTGTTTCATTTTTTAAATATAACCAAAGTAATCTATGTCTTTCTAGTGATAGAGTAGATGGAGATAGTGCATTTTTTCTTAATTTAGTATATCCATAAGATAAAAATTTTCGAAACGATTTACCATCAATTGGATCGGTGAATTTATCTCCACTTAATAAAATGCCAAGTAAAGGTTGAAAAATAAAACTAAACTTTATTAAAAAAGTTCTTGGAAATATTTTTAAAATTAATTTAATCAAATCTTATAATTATTTATAAATTCATTCTCTTCATCGGATATGATTCCTAATGCTTCATATATATAAGAGAATGTGGAAAGTAGTTCAGGATTACCATTAATAATTGCAATATTATGTTCAAAATGTGCGCTAGGTTTATTGTCTAATGTAGTTATAGTCCATCCGTCCTTATGATGTTTAATTTTATGCGTTCCCTGGTTAATCATAGGTTCAATTGCAACTACCATTCCTTCTACAAATTTCTTACCCTTACCTCTTTTGCCATAATTTGGCATTTCAGGCTTTTCATGCATTGTTTTACCTAACCCATGACCAACTAACTCCCTTACAACCCCATAACCTCTTTTTTCACAATAATTTTGAATAGCATAGCCTACATCTCCAACTCTATTTCCAGATTTAAAATTTCTGATTCCTTGGTATAATGACTCTTTTGTTGTATCCAAAAGATCTTTTACTTCATGTGAAATGTTTCCAACTCCAAATGTATAGGCGTGATCTCCATAGAACTCATTTTTCAAAACCCCACAGTCTATTGAAATAATATCTCCATCATTTATTGGAGTATTATTTGGAATTCCGTGAACAACTTGTGAATTTGGACTTATGCAAAGGGTGTTAGGGAAGTCATACATTCCTAAAAAACCTGGAATTGCTCCATTGTCTCTAATAAATTCTTCAGCAAGTTTATCTAAATGTAATGTTGTAATACCTTCTTTAATTTCTCCTGCAATCATGCCCAGAGTTTTAGAAACAAGTAAAGCACTCTCTCTAATAAGCTCAATTTCTTCTCTATTTTTAGTAATACTCATAATTATATCAGTGATTCTTGAGTCATTTCTTTTGGTTTTTTTATTCCCATAAGTTTCAAAATAGTTGGAGCAATATCTCCAAGGATACCACTTTTTATATTTTTCAAATCTTCATCTATAAGTATTACAGGAACAGGATTGGTAGTATGTGCAGTATTAGGAGTTCCATCAGGGTTAATCATAGTTTCACAATTACCATGATCTGCAATTAATATAGTTGTATAATTGTTTTTATTTGCAGAATTTATAACAGTCTCAACACATTTATCAACTGCTTCACATGCTTTTATAGCAGCTTTCATACTACCCGTATGGCCAACCATATCACCATTAGCAAAGTTTAAACAAATAAAATCATGTGTTTCTAAGTTTATTTCTTTGACTAAAGAATCTGTAATTTCATAAGCACTCATTTCTGGTTTAAGATCGTATGTCGCAACTTTAGGAGAATTTTTCAATATTCTAGATTCACCCCTAAAGACATTTTCTCTTCCACCTGAAAAGAAAAAAGTTACATGCGGATACTTTTCTGTTTCAGAAATTCTTAATTGATTCTTGTTGCTTTTTTCCAATATCTCACCTAGAGTATTATTAAGATTAGATTTATTGAATATAACTTTTATGTTAGAAAAAGTATTATCATAATTAGTCATTGTTACGAAATGAAGATTTAATTTCTTCATATCAAACTCTAAATTATCTTTTTGCGATAGCACCTTTGTGAGTTCTCTACCTCTGTCAGTTCTAAAATTAAAAAATATTACCACATCATCATTTTTAACTCTCGAAAGTGGTTGGTTATTAGAGTCTACTTTAATTATAGGCTTTATAAACTCATCTGTACACCCATTAGCGTAATTATTTTCAATACTATGAATTAGATTTGAGCTCTTTTCTCCTTTTGCATTTACCAACGCATCATAAGCAAGTTTTACTCTTTCCCATCTGTTATCTCTATCCATGGCAAAATACCTGCCAGTAATAGAAGCTATTTGAACGGGGCTATTTTTTATATATTCATTTAAATCTAAAATATATCTAGAGCCAGACTTAGGGTCTACATCTCTTCCATCAGTAAAACCATGTATGTAAGATTCGATATTGTAATCTTTTGCAATGTCAATTAATGCTTTTAAATGATTAATGTGAGAGTGAACTCCACCATCACTTATTAAACCTAGAAAATGAATTTTTTTATTATATTTTTTTGCAAATTCAAAAGTCTCTGCTATGACTTTTTCTTTTTTGAATTTATTTTGTTCTATGGATATATTAATCTTAGCAAGATCTTGATAAACTATTCTACCTGCACCTAAATTCATATGTCCAACTTCACTATTACCCATTTGGCCATCTGGAAGGCCAACGTGTAAGCCATCTGTTCTAAGATTTGAGAAAGGATATTTTTTGTATAAACTATCAATGAAATTTGTGTCAGCATTATCTATGGCTGAAACCTTAGGATCTGGAGAATTTCCCCATCCATCTAATATCATTAAAATTACTTTTTTATTCATACTGAAAATCAATACAAATTTACTGAATTTTCAACAAATCTTTATCATTGTTCAGTATAGCTTTATAACCTCTTTTATTACAAGTCGCTTAAATTAAAATTTATTTCAACTTCGTATGGTTTTTTATTTTGTTCAAAGATCCTAGCTGACTTGTTCCCTTTTAAAATTATTCTGTCTCCACTAATAGATAAATAACTACCTTCTCTAAGGCCAATTACAATTTGAGAATTAAAAAAATGAAACTCCTTAATTCTAGTTTCTCTGGTCTCACCCATGTGTTTGTTATTAGTAATTGGATCGAGATAATGTGGGTTGATGTTAAAAGGAATTATATTTAGTGCTTTAAAGTTATTTGGATGTATGATTGGCATATCATTACTAGTTCCAATTGAAGGTCCACAAATATTAATTCCTGCGCTAGTACCTAAATATGGTTTTCCAGAGTCAATGGCTTCTTTTAAAGAATTAATTAAATCGTTATCAATTAATGTTTTAAGAAGTAAAAAAGAATTGCCACCACCAATAAATATTCCATCATTATCATTTATTGCTTTTTTTAAATCTTTGTATTTATGTATACCATTAAGCTTAATTCCTAATTTGATAAAAAAATCAGAGGCTAATTTTGTGTACTTTTCATGAGTTAATCCGTTAGGCCTAGCATATGGAATAAAAACTATTTTTTTTGAATTACTGAATAATAATTTAATTTCATCTTTAATATAATCTAAATAAGTACCTCCATATATAGTTGAAGTACTGGCTAAAATCATTTTTTTCATATAGTAAATTTAAAAAAACTAACTTTTTTATAATTCAAATTAAACTTACTGATTATATTTGTAGAATGCTATTATATTTTTTTAATTTATTTATAAGTGGAGCTGAAATTGCGATAATATTATTTATTGCTGTAATTTTTTTTGGTGCAGATAAGATCCCTGATATTGCTAGAAATTTAGGAAAAGGTCTTAATGAAATAAAACATGCTACTAATGATATTAAAAGAGAAATTCGATCTTCCTCAGAACCAATTAAAAATAATTCCATCACTAAAGATGTGGATAATGAGCTCTCTAAAGTTAAAAAAGATTTAGAAGAGTTTTCAGGATCAATAAAAAGAGATTTGTAATTTATTTCTTTATGCTTATGGTTATTCCATCTCTTATTGGTAAGATCACAGAATCCATATCTGTTCTATTTTTTAACATTTTATTGTATTCTACTATAGCTTTAGTGGATTTGTCTTTTCTAGAAATTTCATTTAAAACCTTACCATCCCATAGTACATTGTCTGAAAGTAATACTCCTCCTTTTTTTAATCTAACTATTAAAACATCTAAATATTTTGGATAGTTGATTTTATCAGCATCTAAAAAGATTAAATCAAAGTCATGATCTAATTTTGGAATTATCTCTAATGCATTTCCTAAGTGTTGTGTAATGTTATTATTGAAAGAAGATTTTTTAAAATATTTTCTTTGTAAATCATATAATTCTTCGTTGATGTCTACAGTATGGATCTGACCGTTTTTATCTAATCCTTCAGCTAAACATAATGTTGAATAGCCTGTAAATGTTCCAATTTCTAATATTTTTTTAGGATTAATTATTTTAGAAATCATACTTAATAATCTCCCTTGATAAGTGCCGCTTATCATTCGTGGTTGAAGAACTTTTAGATTGGTTTCTCTATTTAAATCACTAAGTATTTCAGGCTCTTTTTCAGAGTGATTAATTAAGTATTCATCTAGTTTTTCGTTATTGATGTATTTCATTAAATCAGTAACTTTAACTTTTCTACAAATAAATAAACTTCCTCAAAAGAGTTGTATAATGGAGTAGGAGCACATCGAATAACATTTGGGTCTCTCCAATCTGTTATCACTCCAAGATCTGTTAAGTTTTTGTGAAATTTTTTATCGGCATCATTAATCTTTATTGAAATTTGACATCCTCTAGATGTTGATTCTACTGGAGTTATTATATTAATTTTTGTTGAATTAAGATCCTTTAAAAGAAATTCTAAGTAACCAGTTAATAATGTAGATTTTTCACATAACTTTTTCATACCGACATCTTTAAATATTTCAAGAGAAGCTTTTATTGCAGCCATAGAAAGAATTGTTGGTGTGCTAATCTGCCAACCATCAGCTCCTGGAATAGTTTGAAATGGTTCTCTCATATTAAACCGATTTTTTAAGTCGTTACCCCACCATCCTCTAAATCTATTAATATCATTATTATACGCATGTCGCTCATGAACAAAGCATCCAGATAAACTTCCAGGGCCTGAATTTAAGTACTTGTAACTACACCAAATTGCAAAATCTGCACCGACTTTATTTAGATTTAATTGAACATTTCCAGCTGCATGAGCACAGTCAAAACCAACAATAGAATTATATCTATGACCAATTTCTGTTATTTTTTTTAAATTAAAATATTCACCGGTGTAATAATTTACACCACCAATTAATACTAAAGCAATTTCATTTTTATTTTCTAAAAAAATATTTTCTAATTCCTGATATTTATTTTCTGAATTTTTTGTTTCCCATAGAATTATTCCATCTTCAGTATTATGGCCATGATGAACTAATTGTGACTCAACGGCATATATGTCTGAAGGAAAAGAATCGGCTTCTAAAATAATTTTAAATTTCTTATCAGTAGGTTTATAAAATGACACCATCATCAGGTGTAGATTTACAGAAAGCGTGTTCATAACAACTACTTCTAGTGGTTTTGCTCCAACAATGTTCGCCATTTCATTAGTAAGATAGCTATGATATTCAAGCCATGGATTTTTTGCATTACTCCATCCTTTAACTCCTAAATTCGCCCAGTCTTTTAATTCTTTATCTATAAAAGATTTTGTTGATTTAGGTTGAAGTCCTAAAGAATTTCCGCAAAAGTATATTAGATCCTTATTATGAATATCCTTCGGAATATGGAAAAGATTTCTATAATTTGAAAGGCAATCTTCTTTATCTAATTGGATAGCAAAGTTTAATGAGTTTTCAAGTTTAATCAAAATAGTAATTTATGTGTTCAGCAAAAGTAATAATTATTAATAAAGTATATAATTTTATTGATTTGGATTAATTATTTCTGAAAACTTGTATTTAAATCTTTTAAAACGAGGATCTGAGACATTAATGATATAACTATTAAATTTATTATTCTTTTTAAAATCTTGATGATATTTTTCTGCTTTCCAAAATTTAAGAAATGGGTAAGATTCAGCTGCGACATTAACTTTTAATGTTTCTGTAATTTCTTGAATTTTTTTATCAATAATATCTTTCTGATTTTCATTTTGATAAAAAATTATAGACCTGTATTGAGTTCCATTATCAGGGCCTTGACCATTAATTTGTTCAACGTTTTGAGTCCCAAAATAGACATCCACTAGTTGTGAAAAAGTTATCAATTTTGGATTGTAAATAACTTCTATGGTCTCTGCGTGTCCAGTTGTCTGAGTATTAACGATATCATATGTAGGCTCTGATGTAAATCCACCTGAATAACCGCTAATAACCTCGTTTACTCCAATGATACTTTCATAAATTGCTTCTACACACCAAAAACACCCACTTGCAAAATAAGCTTTATGTATTTTTTCAGTGTTAACTTCAACAGGCATCGAATTAATTATTAAGTCCTGTTGTTCAGAATATTTTTGAGCATTAGTACAATTAGTTATTAAAACTAATGCAGTAATTAATAATGTATTTTTCATAAGTTAAATGTATAAAAAAAAAGCCTCTATTTGTATAGAAGCTTTAAATTAAAACTGTAAGTTATTTGCTAGATTTTTGCAAAAACTTTTTCCATTTTTATTTTCTGTTCATTAGCCAATTCTTCATCTACTAATATTCTTCCACTATGCTCGTCAGTAATTATTTTTTTTCTAGAACCTATTTCCATAATTATCTGTGGAGGAATAGTGAAATAAGAACCTCCAGATGCACCTCTTTCAACTGCTACAACTGCTAATCCATTTTTTACATTGTTTCTTATTCTGCTGTAAGCCAATACTAATCTTTCTTCAATATCTTTCTTGCATTTTTCCGATTTTAATAGTAAAACGTCTTCCTCTTTTTTTGTTTCTTCAAGTATAGTATTTAATTCAGCTTTTTTGTGTTTTAAATGATTTTTTCTTTCAGATAGTTTAAGTTTAGCTTCATCAATTACTACATTTTTGTGTTCTATTTTAGCTAAAAATTCTTTAATATTTTTTTCTGCTAATTGAATTTCTAGATCTTGGAATTCAGTTTCTTTAGTTAATGAATTAAATTCACGATTGTTACGAACATTCTTCTGCTGTTCTGTATATTTTTTTATCAATGCTTTAGCTTCTTCCATCAGATTTTTTTTCATTTTAATCTGATCATTTAAAGTATCAACAGAATCTGTAAGTTTTTCTAGTCTTGTGGTCAGTCCAGCAACTTCGTCTTCTAAATCTTCAACTTCAAGAGGAAGTTCACCTCTTACACTTCTAATTGTATCCACTCTTGAATCAATTAGTTGCAAGTCATATAAAGCTCTTAATTTGTTCTCTACTGTGGTTTCTTTCTTTTTTGCCATGATTAACTGTATTTTACTGGGTTACTATTTGTTTCCGCTAAAACGATTGCAAAATTAGTAATTTTTTCTGTAAGATATGTATGTATTGCGTTTTTTGTGTACTGCTCACTTTCGTAATGACCAATATCGGTTAATAATATCTTTTTATTTGCCTTAAAAAAATCATGATATTTTAAATCAGATGTTACATAAACATCTGCATTTGTACTAATGGCATTATTTATTGCAAAACTACCAGAACCGCCTAAAACTGCTACGGTTTTAATATTTCTTCCAGTGAGTTCAGAATGTCTAATAAACTTTGTGTTCATTTTGTCTTTGGTATAACTAATAAACTCATTTTCGTTCATACTTTTACTAAGCTTTCCAACCATACCAAGACCAATATCTTTATTAATGTTTTCAGTCGAAATAATCTCGTAAGAATATTCATCATAAGGATGATTAATCTTTAAAGTTTGTAATATTTCCTGTTCTTTATGTGCAGGAAATGTAAATGTCACTTTAACTTCTTCTATTTTAGTTTGAATTCCTTTTTTTCCAATTACTGGATTTGATTTGCTATTCCCCATAAATGTTCCAATACCTTTGACTGAAAAGCTACATTCATCGTAATTACCTATAGTTCCCGCGCCGGAAACATATAATTTAGCTTTTAAATCTTCTAAATTTCCCTCCGGAACATAAGTTGTTAGTTTTTTTATTGTTCCTTTTTTAGGAATGAGAATTTTAGTTTCATTTAATTTAAGTTTGTCACATATTATTTTATTTACTCCATCAATTGAGTTATCCATTGCAGTATGAACTGATACTATGGATATATTATTTTTAATACATTTATTTACAGCTTTTTCCACATAGTTAGAGTTCTGTATTTTTTTTAAACCATCAAAAATAATAGGGTGAAAACTTACAATTAAATTACAGTTTTTTTCTATTGCTTCATCAACTACACATTCTATTGCATCAAGGCAAACTATAATTCCATTAACTTTACTTTGTTCCTCTCCAATTATAAGACCAACATTATCATAATCTTCAGCGTAGCAAAATGGATACTTATCATCAAGTAATTTAATTATATCTTTTACAATCATTTTTTTTGTATTTATTTCAAAGATAAATAATTACTTTAGTTGTATGAAACTCTTTAGAAAGTTACTGTTTTTTCTTACTCCTTTATACTACTTGATAACAGTTGTAAGGAATATTTTATATGATCTATCTTTTTATAAAACAACTAAATTCCAAGTACCAACTATTGGTATTGGTAACTTAGCAGTTGGAGGTACAGGAAAATCTCCAATGGTTGAGTATTTGATTGACTTACTTTCTAACAAATATAGTATAGCTACATTGAGTAGAGGATACGGAAGAAACACAAAATCATTTATAATTGCTAATGAAAAATCTACTCATTCAGATATTGGTGATGAGCCTTTACAATTTTATAATAAGTATAATAATATTATTGTTTGCGTCGATAACAATCGTGTAAACGGAATTAATAATTTACTTCAAATTAACAAACCACCTAATGTAATTTTATTAGATGACTGCTTTCAGCATAGGAAATTAACTCTAGGATTATCAATTTTGTTAACAGATTACAGTAATTTATTCTCTAATGATTATGTGTTGCCATTTGGTAATTTAAGAGAACCAGCTTCATCTAGTAGAAGGGCCGATATAGTAATTGTTACTAAATGTCCAAAAAATATTGATGAGATAAGAAAAAATAAAATTAAAAATAAACTCAATCTTAAATTAAGTCAAAAACTATTTTTTAGTTCAATTGAATATTCAAAATCTGTAATATTTAACAATACAAAAACTCAATTTAATAATTTTATTAAAGACAAATTTATTCTAGTAACAGGCCTTGCAAGTTCAGAACATATTGTTGATTATTTGGCTAATAATAAGTGTGATTTTGAACATGAGGAATTTAATGACCATCATGACTATATTTTAAAAGATTTTGAAAAAGTTAATTCTTCATTAAATATTCTTACTACAGAAAAAGATTATGCAAAATTGAAAAAAATATTGCCAAAAAGAAAAATCTATTATTTACCTATAAAAGTTAATATAGATTCTAATAAATTATTTGATAAATTGATAATAGATTACTGTAATAATTAGTTGATATGTTTTTGTGCTTTATAAGAGGATCTAACTAACGCACTACTCTCAACATGTCTAAACCCTAAATCTAATCCAATTTTTTCATATTCTAAAAATTCTTCAGGAGTTACAAACCTTTTAACACTTAGGTGTTTTTTACTTGGTTGAAGGTATTGACCAATAGTAACAATATCGACATTTGCATTTTTTAAATCATGTAAAGTTTCGATTACTTCATCTTTTGATTCTCCTAAACCAAGCATAATTCCGGATTTAGTTCTTCTTTGTCCTTTCTCCTTCATGTATTTAAGTACTTTCATACTTTTTTCATACTTAGCTTGTATTCTAACTTCTCTTGTTAGTCTTTTTACAGTTTCAATGTTGTGAGAAATAACTTCAGGTTTTGCATTTACTAATCTATCTATGTGTCTTTCAATTCCTTGAAAATCTGGAATTAATGTCTCTAAAGTTGTTTTCGGATTCATTCTTCTTATAGCTTCAATGGTCTCTACCCACATGAGGCTACCCATATCTTTTAAGTCATCTCTGTCTACACTTGTAATAACGGCATGTTTAATATTCATTATTTTTATTGATCTTGCTACTTTTTCTGGCTCAGACCAATCTAAAGATTCAGGTCTACCAGTTTTTACTCCACAAAAACCACAAGACCTGGTGCAAACATTACCTAAAATCATAAATGTTGCAGTTCCTTCACCCCAACATTCACCCATATTAGGGCAACTACCAGATGTGCATATGGTGTTAAGTTTATATTTATCTACAAGACCTCTTAATTCAGTGTATTTTTGACCAGTTGGTAACTTTACTCTTAACCATTTAGGTTTTGGTAATATTGACTGAAACTTTTTTTGTTTCGGCAATATTGACTGAAATTTATTAAATGTCTTGATACTTTCCATGAGCAATGTCAAAGATATGAAGTAAAGCTAAATAAACAACCTTAATGTTGATAAATACCAAATTCCAAAACCTAACAAAAAAAATATCCCTACTATACTTAAAATGTGCATAATTTTTGAAGGTCTATATTTTTTTGGAGTATGATTACTAATTATTAAAGTATAATTAATTATTGCATAAAATGGAGCAGTTATAAACGAAACTATTGTTGCAACTTTTACTAATGTTCCCATTTCTGAATTAAAATTAAAAAAAATAGTGATGGTTCCTACAACTAAAAAAAACAACCAATAAAGGTAGCCATTATTGATTTTTTTATTAAATATGAGTTCAGTCGCTTTGTGCATTGCTCTAGGGGAAGCATCAAGAGTTGTTATTGTTGTGCTAAACATTGTAGTAAATGTTGCTAATCCAATTATGATATATGCCCAAGATCCAAAACTTGATGTATACATCTCTATTAATTGATTTGCAAATGTAGAAGCTGAGCTACTAAAACTTAAACTACTACTATTCATTACAAAATAACCAAGTAACATAAAGCTGATTCCTAATGCTATAGTTCCCAAATAACCTATATTAAAATCAAACAAGGTAGTTTTCATATCCTGAATTCCATCTGATTTCTTTTTTTCAATTGTCCAAATAGAGTGCCAAACAGAAATGTCAAGAGGGGCAGGCATCCAACCCATAAATGCTATTAGAAATGCAATTTCAATATTGTTTTTTGGTAAAACTTGTGATAAATTAAAATCATGTGAAAAATTATTAAAGGCTAAAAAAGTCGCTAAAAATGTACTTAATGCTAATATAAAAATAATGATCTTGATCATTTTATCAAGCATTTTATATTTTCCAAAATATAAAAGAACTGAACAAACAATTAAAATTATAATTGTCCATAATTCTACGCTTATAATGTTATTTGTCAGAGAACTAGCTATTCCTGCTGTAACAATTGTAACAGCAGTTTGTATGGTAAACATTGTAGTTAATGAAATAATTAGATAAAAATGTAATATTGATTTACCTAACTTTTTGTATCCTTCAAGTAAGCTCTCTCCAGTTGCACTTGCATATTTTGGGCCGTATTGAAAAAATGGAAACTTAAATAAATTTACAAGAAGTAATGCCCAGATTAGACCAATTCCAAAATCAGCTCCTGCTTTTGTTGATTGAACTAAATGAGATACTCCAATTGCAGCGCCCGCAAATAATACTCCTGGACCAAGTTTTTTTAAAAAATTAAACATTAATTATTAGGAAACACAGTCTTTAAATTCTTCTGGAGGTTTTCCACAAAAACCACATGGTTCATTATTTTTATTTAACATTGGATTTTGACTTGCACATGTTCCTGAAAACTCACCATTTTTTTTACCCCAAATTTTAATGCTAATTCCTAAAATAGCAAAACCCAGAAAAACTATAGTTATGAAGATTAATTCCATCGTAAGTATTTTAATGCAAATTAATAAAAAAGAATTCAAATTACGATTTTAGATTACGTTTACTTCACGATCGAGATCAATATCAAAAATAAATTTTATTGCTTTTTGAATACTAATAGAAAAGTCTAGTATTTGTTTACCGGTTGCTTTACCGTAATTTACGAGAACTAGTGCTTGTTTCTCATGTACTCCGTAGTCTTTTATTCTTTTGCCTTTAAACCCAGCTTTTTCAATCAGCCAAGCCGCAGGTATTTTATATTCCTTATCTGAAAGTTTATAATACGGAATATTTTCAAAATTCAGTTTAAGTTCTTTCAGATGTTTATTTGTAATAATTGGATTTTTAAAAAAACTTCCACTATTGCCAATTTCTTTTGGATCTGGTAATTTTTCACTTCTAATTTGACATATAACATTTGCTATATCACTAATTTTAGGATCTTTTATTTTTAATTGAAATAATCTTTCTTTGATTGATCCATAATCAACTTTAAGATTATGTTTAGAATTTGTTAGTTTTAGCTTTATACTTAAAACTATGTAATTTTTATTTTGTTTAAATATTGAGTTTCTATATTGAAATTGACAATCTTTATTCGAAAATTCTAAAATTTTATTTGTATTGATGTCAAGTACTGAACATGAGATAAACACATCCTTTAATTCAACTCCGTATGCGCCGATGTTCTGAATAGGAGCTGCGCCAGTATTTCCAGGGATTAATGATAGATTTTCTATACCTCCTAAATTATTTTTCAGACACCATTTAACGCTATCATTCCAGTTTTCACCAGAATTTATTTTAACTTCACTATGATTATCATCAATTTGTTTTGAGCTAATACCTTTAATATTCAAATTTATTACTAGCCCTTTTATATTTCTCGTAATTAAAATATTACTTCCTCCTCCTATAAAAACTTTTTCTTCATTATGATAAGAGACAATAATTTTTTCTAATTCCTGAACAGTTGAAATACTTACAAATTTTTCTGCATTAGCTTCAATACCAAAACTATTATGATTTATTAAAGAAAAATTATTGTGAATTTTCATTAATTAATGTATTTATCTAAAGCTTTTTTAAGGATCATTACAGACTTCTTTAAATCTTCTTCCTTTAAAACATATGCGATTCTAATTTGATTTTTCCCAAGTCCTTTAGTTGAATAAAAACCCTCTGCAGGGGCTACCATTATCGTTTCGTTATCTACATGAAAATTCTCAAGCATCCATTGAGCGAAGACATTAGCATCTTTTATTGGTAGTTCTACTATACAATAAAATGCACCTTTTGGAGAAGCTACTTTCAGTCCTTTGATTTTTCTAAGTTCACTTATTAGTAAATTTCTTCTTTGAATATATTTTTTATTAATTTCTTCAAAATATATTTCTGGAGTATCTAGTGCAGCTTCACTCGCTATTTGTGCATATGTAGGAGGAGAGAGTCTTGATTGAGCAAATTTTAAAACAGTCTCAATCACTTTTTTATTTTTACTAACTACACACCCTATTCTAGCTCCGCACATGCTATATCTTTTAGACACACTATCTATCATAATTGCGTTTTGATCAATAGTAGACTCTTGCATAATGGAATAATGAGATTCACCATCATAAGTAAATTCTCTGTAAACTTCATCAGCGATTAAAAATAAATCATGTTTTTTAACAATTTCAACTAATTTTTTAATTTCATTTTTACTGTATAAATATCCTGTGGGGTTATTTGGGTTACAAATTAAAATAGCCTTAGTTTTTTTTGTGATTAATTTTTCAAAATCTTCAATTTCTGGCAGTGAAAAGTTGTTTTCTATTTTAGAAATTACGGGTACTATCTTTAAACTATTAGCAATTGAAAAACCATTATAATTAGCATAAAATGGTTCAGGAACTATTATTTCATCGTCTTTATCCATTATACTTCCAAATGTGAATAATAATGCTTCACTTGCTCCACTGGTAACAATAATATCTTTAGAACTTACAATTATATTTTTTGAATCATAATAACTAGAAAGTTTAGTTCTGTATTCTTCAGAACCTTCTGATCTAGAATAAGCTAAGACTTTAATTTCATTATTTTTAACTGCATCAAGAGCCACTTTGGGAGTTTCAATATCTGGCTGTCCTATGTTTAACTGATAGACTTTAATTCCTCTTTTTTTTGCGTTTTCTGCAAATGGGACCAATTTTCTTATAGGAGACTCGGGCATTAAAATCCCTTTATTTGAAATCTGTGGCATTTTTTAGACTTTATTTAAACTTTTAGATTTTTTTTTAGAAATAATAGGTTGAGAATTATCTTCAACTTTTCCTTTGATAGTAAGAAGGACTGTTGAGTTTACTGCGTTAGAACTAACAGAAATAGTCTTTTTAAATGGCATAACTCTTCTTGTGTCGTATTTAACTTCTATTTCTCCAGAATCGCCTGGAAGTATCGGTTTGTTAGGTTTTTTTGGAATTGTACAGCCGCAAGAAGCTTTGACATTACTAATTACAAGCGGGATGTTTCCAGAGTTGATAAATTTAAAAACTCGTACGCCATCTGCACCTTTTTCAATTGTACCATAATCAATAGTTGACTCTTCAAATTCGATTACAGCTTTTAAATTTGGTTGAGCTAAAGCATTAAAATTTATGATAGTAATTCCTATCAACATTAATATGTTTTTCATTAGGTTTATGATTTAATTTTTTATAAAAAATAGATAAAAATAAAGTAGATAAATATAATTATTATTCCTTAGATAAAGAAATATAAGTATTTTTGTAAATCAATAATTAATTTTTAAATATATGAGTGTTCTTTCCAATTATATTTCATCTGAAGTTGAACAAAAGTGGTATTCATATTGGTTAAAAAATAAATATTTTAGTTCTAAGCCTGATCACAGAGAACCATATACAATAGTTATTCCACCACCAAATATTACTGGGGTATTACATATGGGGCATATGCTTAATAATACTATTCAAGATATCTTAATTAGAAGAGCTAGACTACAAGGAAAAAATGCATGTTGGGTTCCTGGGACTGATCATGCTTCGATTGCTACTGAGGCAAAAGTAGTTGATAGTTTAAAAAAACAAGGAATTTTCAAAGAAGACTTAGATAGAGAAACTTTTTTAAAACACGCCTGGGAATGGAAAGATAATTACGGAGGAATAATTTTAGATCAATTAAAAAAATTAGGTTGCTCTTGTGACTGGGACAGGACTAAATTTACTATGGACGATGACATGAGTAAGTCTGTTATTTCTACCTTTATTGATCTTCACAATAAGGGACTTATCTATAAAGGTTATAGAATGGTAAATTGGGACCCAGAGGCTAGGACTACTCTTTCAGACGAAGAAGTTAATTATGTTGAGAGAAAAGATAATTTATATTATATAAAATATAAAATAGAAAATGATGACAATTATATCACAATTGCCACGACTAGACCAGAAACTATCTTAGGTGACAGTGCAATTTGTGTTAACCCAAATGATAATAGATTTCATCATTTGAAAGGAAAACAAATTATAGTTCCTCTATGCAATAGATTAATTCCTGTAGTTGAAGATGATTATGTAGATATGGAGTTTGGTACAGGATGTTTGAAAGTGACCCCTGCCCATGACTTAAATGATAAATTAATAGGTGAAAGACATAATCTTGAGGTAATAGACATTTTAAACGATGATGCAACATTAAACAAACATGGATTAGAATTTGAAGGTAAAGATAGATTTATAGCAAGAAAAGAAATAATAGAAAAACTAACCAAGTTAGGTTTAGTAGATAAAATTGAACAAATATCTCACAATGTTGGCATAAGTGAAAGAACTAGTGCTATTATAGAACCAAAGTTTAGTGATCAATGGTTTTTGAAAATGGAAGAATTAGTAAAGCCTGCAATTAAATCTGTTTTACAAGACAAAGAAATTAAATTATTTCCCAAGAAATTTGAAAACACTTATAAACACTGGTTAGAAAATATAAGAGATTGGAATATTTCAAGACAGCTTTATTGGGGTCAACAAATACCTGCCTATTATTATGGAAAGGGCAAGAACGACTACGTAGTTGCTACTAATATTCAGGATGCATTAAGTATTGCAATTGAAACAACTAAAAACAAAAATTTAAAATTATCTGACTTGAAACAAGAGTCAGATGTTCTTGATACATGGTTTTCATCTTGGCTTTGGCCAATAAGCGTTTTTGATGGTATAAACAATCCTGATAATGATGAAATTAATTATTATTACCCAACAAATGATTTAGTCACCGGACCTGATATTTTATTTTTTTGGGTTGCAAGAATGATTATTGCAGGCTATGAATTTAAAAAGACAAAACCATTTTCAAATATTTATTTGACTGGTTTAGTTAGAGATAAGCAGAGAAGAAAAATGAGTAAATCTTTAGGAAATTCTCCTGATGCATTAGAATTAATTAAAGATTATGGTGCAGACTCTGTTCGTGTAGGTTTATTATTAAGTGCTTCTGCTGGAAATGATTTAATGTTTGATGAATCATTATGTAAACAAGGTAAATCTTTTTCAAATAAAATATGGAATTCTTACAAATTAATTAATGGTTGGTATGTTGAGGATATTCAACAACCTGAATATAGTAAGCTATCAATTCAATGGTATGAAAACAAATTTCAATCAGTCCTAGTTGAAATAGAAGATCATTTTAATAAATACAGACTTAGTGATGCCTTAATGTGTGTTTATAAATTAATTTGGGATGATTTTTGTTCATGGTTGTTAGAGCTAATTAAGCCTGGATATCAACAGCCAATAGACAAATTAACTTTTGATTCAATAATTAATATTTTTGAAAATAATTTAAGAATTCTTCATCCCTTTATGCCTTTTATATCAGAAGAAATATGGCAAAATATTAGAAAGAGATCAGTTGATAATGCATTAATAGTTTCAGATTGGCCCAAAGTAGAAAATGTTGATATAAGTATTATTAAGGATTTTGATTTTACTTCACAAGTGATTAGTTCAATAAGAACTATTCGTAAAGAAAAAAGTATTTCTTTCAAAAACTCTATTGAATTACATGTTTTAAACAATGAAAATATGAACACTAATTTAGATTCATTGATTATTAAGCTTTGTAATATTAGCAAATTGGTTTACACTAAAAATGAGGTTGAAAACTCTATTTCTTTTCGTGTAAAATCCAATAACTATTATGTTCCTGTTAATAATAATATTAATGTAGATGAGGAAATTATAAAATTAAAAACAGAATTAAGTTATACAGAAGGTTTTTTAAATTCAGTTCGAAAAAAATTATCAAATACTCGTTTCGTAGAAAATGCCCCTGAAAAAGTAATTCAAATTGAAAAAGATAAAGAGCAAGATGCCTTGTCAAAAATTAAAGCAATTAAAGATTCTCTAACCAGTTTCGAAGGATGAGTTAAACAATAGCTATTATGTCTTCAGCTCCCTTTACTTTTTGATTGAGACTAACATTAATTTTAGTATCTAAAGGAAGAAATAGGTCTACTCTTGATCCAAATTTTATAAAACCAGCATCATCACCTTGGTTTACATAGCTAGATTCTTTTGCATAATTAATAATCCTTTTTGCTAATGCACCAGCGATTTGTCTATATAAAATTTCGCCACAATTTTCATTTTTGACTACAATAGAAGTTCTCTCATTTTCAGTACTGGATTTTGGATGCCAAGCAACTAAATATTTACCTGGGTGATATTTAGAATATGTAACTTGTCCACCTATAGGATATCTGGTTACATGAACATTTATTGGAGACATAAATATACTAACTTGGATTCTTTTTTCTTTAAAGTATTCAGGCTCAAATACTTCTTCAATTACGACAACTTTACCATCAACTGGGGATACTATATTTTTATCACCAAAATTTGTTATTCTTTTAGGATTTCTGAAAAATTGTAAAACAATTATTAATTGAATAATTAAAAATAACTGTATGTAGGTTTTATGTTGTATGGAGAAATAATCTAATAAAAGCGTTAAAATTACTACAGTAATAAATGTTAATAATATAATTTTGTGACCTTCTTTATGAAACATAATCTAAAAAAATTAAAAATAAATATATAAATGGTGATGCGAGTATTATACTGTCTAGTCTATCTAACAAACCACCATGACCTGGAAGAATTATTCCGCTATCTTTTACTTTAGCTTGTCTTTTATATTTGGATTCAATTAAATCACCAATAGTTCCAAAAACACTAACTATTATACTAATAAATAACCAATTTGAATTTGTTAAAGAAGAATCGGTAAAATAACTTATGGCATAACTACTTATACAAGTAAAAAATAATCCACCAAAAAAACCTTCAATTGTTTTGTTAGGTGATACGCTTTCAAATAGTTTTTGCTTCCCAAAGTTTTTACCTATGGCATATGCAAAAGAATCATTTACCCATGCTAAGACAAACACACCTAATATAATCCCAGAATTAAAATTGTCAAAGAACATGGGTATTAGAGCTATAAAAACAAAAGAACTCGATAGGTAAAATGTTGAAGCGATATAATTTCTGGCTATAAACTTTGGTAAATTCTTTTTAATAAAAAGATCTCTAATTAAAAATATTAATACAAAAACACTAAAGACTAAAAGAATATCTTTACTTTCATTAAAAAACGAGTTACTGATTAAAGTGTACTCAAAATATGTAAAATAAATATAAAGAAATGCGAATATTATATAAGAAATATTACTTCTTTGGTTCACTAATCGGCTAAATTCAACATTACATATAATCCCAAAAGCAAATATTAAAATTATAAATGCTAATTGAGACTTTAGCGACAACAGAAATAATGATGCATAAACAAAACCAGAAATTGTTCTTTTTAAAAGCTCTTTCAATTTAAATAATTATTGATTTTCTAATAGTATCAAATATAAGTTTTTTGAACTACTTCCATAGCTTAAAAAATCTTTATCATTACAATCTTTGAAATGTTTTAGGTTTGTTATATTACTTGGAATTGAAGTGCCATTATTTTTAATTCCAGACAAGCCTTCGCTAATATTATTTATAAGTTGATCAGTTTTAGCTAAAATTATAATATCATCAGGTAGCTCACTTAGTTTTTTTTCAGCGACTTGGTTTGATGAAATTAAGATAGACCCATCATCTGCAATTAAATATTCACAAGTGGAAATAAGACACATAGTTTCGTCTTTAGAATTTTCTGAAAAAGAATAATCTAAATTGAATCTATTTAATATTTCTTTATCTAAACTAAATAGACTGGATTTTCCCCAACTATTTTCTTCAATGATAAGAGCTAAATTTTTATTTACTTCGTTCTCATTTTCCGAGTATAAAAACTTACCCCCATTTTTGATAAAGTTTTGTACAAACCTGTTATCTGTAGGAGTTTCTGTTTTTGGCATAAAACTACTTTTTTCATCTTTACCAGATGAAGAAGTTTTATTTGTTTGTTTGTTTATTTTAAATATGTTTTTGAAAAAATTCAAATCAGAATCAGCTATAAATTACTTATAATCAAATATATAAATTCAAATAGTAAATAAATATAAATTATTATGAATTTATTACTTCTTTATCAAAAGGTCTGCTACCAAATATTTTTTCTAGATTATCTTTGAATATAACTTCCTTGTCTAATAATACTTCAGCTAATTCTATTAATTTTGATTTATTATCTTCTAATAATTTTATAGCTCTTTGATATTGTTTCTCTATGATTGAAGAAATCTCTTTATCAATTGTTTCGGCAGTTTTCTCACTATATGGTTTTGTAAAACCATATTCATTACCATTGGATGAATCATAATATGTAAGATTACCTACTTTGTCATTTAGCCCATAAACAGTCACCATAGCTCTGGCTTGCTTAGTGACCTTTTCTAAATCACTTAGAGCCCCAGTTGAGATATTGTTGAAAATAACTTTTTCAGCTGCTCTACCACCTAATGCAGCACACATTTCATCAAGCATTTGTTCAGGTCTAACGATTAATCTCTCTTCTGGCAAATACCAAGCAGCTCCTAATGACTGTCCTCTTGGTACAATGGTTACCTTTACTAGTGGAGCTGCATGTTCGAGCATCCAGCTAACTGTAGCATGTCCAGCTTCATGGTAAGCAACTGCCTTCTTTTCATCGGGAGTAATGATTTTATTTTTTTTCTCAAGACCGCCTACAATTCTATCTACTGCATCCAAGAAATCTTGTTTGCTTACAGATTTTTTATTTTTTCTTGCTGCTATTAGTGCAGCTTCATTACAAACATTTGCAATGTCTGCGCCTGAAAATCCAGGAGTTTGTTTTGATAAAAATTCTACATCCAAGTTTGTAGCTTTTTTTAGCGGTCTTAAATGAACTTTAAAAATTGCCTTTCTTTCTCTTACATCTGGTAGATCTACAAATATTTGTCTGTCAAATCTTCCAGCTCTCATTAATGCTTTATCTAAAACATCCGCTCTATTTGTAGCTGCTATAACAATTACATTTGTATTAGTGCCAAAACCATCCATTTCTGTTAATAGTTGATTTAATGTGTTTTCACGTTCGTCATTAGATCCAGTCATATTACTTTTTCCTCTAGCTCTACCTATTGCATCAATTTCATCAATAAATATTATTGCAGGTGATTTTTCTTTAGCTTGTTTGAATAAATCTCTAACTCTTGATGCACCAACACCAACAAACATTTCAACAAAATCTGAACCAGATAGAGAGAAAAAAGGAACTTTAGCCTCTCCAGCAACTGCTTTTGCTAGTAATGTTTTTCCAGTACCTGGTGCGCCAACTAATAAAGCACCTTTTGGAATCTTGCCACCAAGAGATGTGTATTTAGTCGGGTTCTTTAAAAAATCAACAATTTCTTGTACTTCTTCTTTGGCACCTTCGAGACCTGCAACATCTTTAAAAGAAGTTTTTACATCAGTTTTTTCATCGAAAAGTTTAGCTTTTGATTTTCCAATACTAAAAATTTGTCCGCCTCCTCCAGATCCACCAGATGACATTTTTCGCATGATAAAAATCCAAATACCAATTATTATTATAAATGGAAGCATAGACAGTAGTAAATCTCCCCAAATATTTTGTTCAGTGACGTAATTAATATCAATACTTAAATTGTTTTCATCTTCTTTTTTCTTAAGATTATTTTCAAAGTTTTGAAGATCTCCAAACTCAAATCTGTAATTTGCAGAACGGCCTGATAAAGAAAAATAAGGACTTACTGTTCCTTTATGAATATCTTGGGTTGAAGCTTCTTCGGATAAATATACTTTAACTTCTCTTTTATTTACAATATCAATTTTTTCTACATCTCCTTGAGATACATACTCAAAAAACTTTGATGGTGAAATCTGATTGACTTCATTCGAAGCTAGTCCTCCAGAAAATGATTGGAATAAAATGAATAAAAATATTAATCCACCATAATACCAAAATGGATTAATTTTAGGGTTTTTTTTGTTATTTTTTTTGTTGATCATTTATTGTTTTTTAATCTTTTGATTTGACATTTGTTAATTTAGCATCTCCCCAAAGGCTTTCTATATCATAATACTCCCTTTTTTGCTTTTGAAAAACATGGACAACTACATTAATGTAATCCATTAAAACCCATTCTCCATTATCATTTCCTTCAATATTCCAAGGTTTATCTTTAAGCTCCTTACTAACGTGCTTTTGAATTGAAGCAACAATTGCATTTACCTGTGTGTTTGAATTTCCTTCACAAATAATAAAGTAGTCACAAACAGTATTTTCTAGCTCACGAAGATCTAATATATTTATGTCTTTGCCTTTAATGTTTTCTATTGCCTCAATTATACTGTAAATTAAGGAATCATCACTATTTTTTTTCTTAACCACTAATCGATTTATATTTGTGCAAAGTTATTATTTTTTTTACTTTAATTATATGAATATAATCAAACTTAGTGCCATTGATTCAACAAATGATTATTTAAAGAATTTATTATTAAAAAAAACTTTAGAAAATTATACAATAGTTACAGCAGAGTTTCAACATAAAGGAAAAGGACAAATGGGGGGGGAGTGGAAATCTGAACCCTCTAAAAACCTGATGTGCAGCATATATCTTAATAATTCAACAATTAAATTAAGTAATCAGTTTTCAATAAACATGGTTGTTTGTTTAGCTATAAAAAAATCATTAAATAAATTTAATATTCCTCAGCTTTCTGTCAAATGGCCTAACGACATAATGTCAGGAAGATTAAAAATGTGTGGAGTATTAATTGAAAATATTGTTAAAAATAATTCGATACAAAATATTATTATTGGAATTGGATTGAATGTTAATCAAACGGAGTTCAATAACTTACCTAACGCTTCATCCATAAAACAAATTAGCGGTAAACATTATAATACTGACGAAATACTTTTTGAAATTGTAAATGATATTAAATTTTATTTTAATTTTTTGAATGAAAAAAATCTTTTTGAACTACAAAAACTTTATGAGGCTAATCTGTATAGACTTAATAAAGTGTCCATGTTTAAACTTGCAGACTCAAATCTAGTTTCTGGATACATTAGAGGAGTTAAGGAAGATGGTAGGTTGAAAATAATCTTGGAAAATGATTTAGAAAAGGATTTCGGAATTAAAGAGATTTCTCTAGTCAATTAATTTAATTTTTCTACCATTTAGATGGATTAGAATTCCAAGTTATAAGTTGTTCAAGCTCTTCAGAATTAATATAATTGTTTTTTAGTGCACATTCAATTAAAGTTTTATAATTACTTAAAGTTTCCAATCTTAGATTTTCATTTTTAAAATTTTCAGTAGAGGTGTCAAATCCATAAGTGAAAATAGCTACCATGCCTGTAACTTCTATATTTTGATCCCGTAATGCTCTGACTGCATTTATGCTACTTTTACCTGTACTTATTAAATCTTCAATTACAACAACTTTTTGATTTTGTTCTATTTTTCCTTCAATCTGATTCTTTCTACCATGTTTTTTTGCCTCTGGCCTAACATATATGAAAGGTAAATTTAAAAAATTAGCTACTAACATTCCAATACCAATAGCACCTGTTGCAACACCAGCAATTACATCAGGTTTGCCAAATTTTTTAATTAAAAGACTAGATAATTCCTTCTTGATTTCATCCCTCACATTTGGATAGGATAAAACGGTTCTGTTATCGCAATAAATTGGAGAATTCCAACCAGAAGCCCATTTAAATGGATTTTTAGGACTTAATTTGATCGCATTTATTTGCAATAAAATTTTAGCTATTTTTAATTCAGTATTATCAATTTGATTCATGTGTACAAAACTAATCAAAAATTAATATGTTTGTATTACAAACAAATATAAATGTATCAAGTATTTTATAAAAAAAAAATTATTGTATTAACTGATATTATTGATGAAAGGAAAGATTTAATATTGTTTCCAATCAAAGATGTTAAACTCAAAAAAATAATTAAATATTTAAATAAAAAAAACACAAATTCGGTGCATCTGTATCACAAAAACAAGGATAAGTTGTTAAAGTATTTTTTTAAATTAATACCAACTGTAATTGCTGCTGGAGGTAAAGTTACTAATTCAAAATCTGAAGTACTTTTTATATTCAGAAATGAGAAATGGGATCTTCCTAAGGGTAAGGCTGAAAAAAATGAACAATTACCTCAAACTGCTTTAAGAGAAGTCAGGGAGGAGACAGGAATTAAAGAAGTTTCAATTAGTAAACCATTAGATATTACTTATCACATATTTCGTAGAAATGGCGAGTATAAATTAAAAGTAACATACTGGTTTGATATGTTTAGTAATTATGAAGGAAAACTTTTTCCACAACTAGATGAAGGAATTACAGATGTAACGTGGATTAAAAAGAGTGATTTGGAAAAGGTTAAAACAAACTCTTATCCAAACATAAGATTGCTTTTTTAAAAGTAATCTTTTCTCACACAAGCTGGAACTAATTTTGTGTAATCTCCATTATTTACAATTACTTCCCTTACAATTGAAGAAGATATGTAAGAGTTTTTAGCTGTCGTAAGGAAAAATACTGTGTCTATTTCTGTAAGTTTATGATTGGTTTGTGCAATGGCTTTTTCAAATTCAAAATCTGCAGGGTTTCTCAAACCCCTGAGAATAAAATCTGCATTAACTTTTTTGCAAAAATCAACTGTTAACCCTTCATACTCCATTACTTTTATTTTAGATTCATTTATATAATGTGTTGAAATGAATTTTTTTCTTTCCTTTAAACTAAACATACTTTTTTTAGAAGAGTTAATACCAATAGCTACTATAATTTCATCAAACAAATTAATACTACGATCAATTATGTCACAATGACCTAAAGTTAGAGGGTCAAATGATCCAGGAAATACAGCTCTTTTCATATTTCAAAATTATAAAAATTAATTTAAAGCTTCCTCAATCAAACTCTCAAATAAATCTGTAAGAGTAATGCCTGCTAATTTGACCTGTTGAGGTAGAATACTTTCTTTAGTCAACCCAGGTACTGTATTTACTTCTAACAAATAAGGAATTTGATTTTTAATAATAAACTCACTCCTTGATAATCCTTTTAGTCCTATAGATCTGTATATTTTTAATGACTCTTTTGTTACAATTGATTTCATTTTATTAGAAATTCTAGCAGGAGTAATTTCAGAAGATTTTCCCATATATTTTGCATCATAATCAAAGAAATCATTATCACTAACTATTTCAGTAATTGGTAAACAAATTGTTTTTCCCTGAAAATTAATAACTCCTACGGAAACCTCTATTCCATCTAATGAAGATTCAATTAGTACATTAGTATCCTCATTGAATGCTGTTTTTATTGCATTTTCAAATTCTTCGCTTTTATAAACTTTACTTATTCCGTAACTACTACCACTTCTACTAGCTTTCACAAAGCATGGTAACCCTACTTTTTCAATTATTTTATCAACATCAACATTGTCATTAATATTTAAACTAATTGAATCTGCTGATTTTATATCAAACTCCTTTAAATAATTTAAACATTTAATTTTATCATAAGTTATCTTTGACTGAAAAGCTTCACAGCCTGTTATTGGGATATTTAATTTTTCAAAATAACTTTGTATTTCACCATCTTCGCCAGGAGACCCGTGTATTGCATTAAATATACAATCAAACTGGATTAATGTATTATTTAATTTTAAAGTAAATGATTCTTTGTTTATAGTTGTTTCTTGATTTTTAGAATTAATATAAAACCATTTTTTTTTTAAAATTACAACTCTAAAACAGTTAAATTTTTTTTTGTCTAAAATATCAAATACTGCTTTTCCACTTTTCATGGAAATTTTATACTCACTTGAGTAACCTCCCATAATGATTGCAATATTTTTTTTCATTTTCACTTTTTATTAAAAATATAAATTTATTTGTAAATCTTATTTGTATAAGAAAAAATAACTCTAAAAATGCTTAGTTTTGCTAAATAACAAATAATAATGAGTTTAATTAAATTTTTATTCAGTTTAAAATTTTTTAAGCAGATTATATATATAATCTGCATAACAATTGTTTTGATTGTTTTGATTGTTATATCTCTAAGTTATATAACTATGCATGGTGAGTCTGTTAAAGTCCCAAATCTTATTGGAAAGACTTTAGATCAAGTTGATGTGGATTTAAAATCTTTAGAACTTAACTTCGTTATATTAGATTCTGCTAGATATAATTCTTCATATAAACCTTTGTCAGTTATAGATCATCAACCAATCCCTGGTTCAAAGGTTAAGATAAATAGAAAAATATATCTTACAATTAATCCATCTGGTTATAATGAAATTACTATTCCAAAAATAATCAGAACAACCATTCGACAAGCTACTCAAAGATTAGTGTCTTCAGGTTTTGTGATTGGTGAAATTGAATATGTAGATGATATTGGAAAAGACGAAATTATAGAAATTAGTCATAAAGGTGAAATGATTAATGAAGGAGATAAGTTGTTAAAAAATTCTGTGATTGATTTAACTTTAGGAAATGGAAAATTCTGAATCTTTACACGAACATTATTCTTTTTCAGTTCAACTAGGTCAGGAGCCTCTAAGGATCGATAAGTATTTAATGAATTTTGTTGAGAATGCTACAAGAACAAAAATTCAGGCTGCAGCAAAGGATGGAAGTATTAGAGTTAATGGACAAGTTGTCAAGTCAAACTATAAAGTCCGACCTCTTGATGAGATTAAAGTTTTTTTTGAATATCCGCCAGCTGACAATTTATTGTTACCTGAAAATATTGATTTAAATATAGTTTTTGAAGATGATGACATAATTGTAGTCAATAAACCTGCAGGTATGGTAGTACATCCTGGACACGGAAATCAAACAGGAACTTTGATCAATGGATTGATTTATCATTTTGACAACCTTCCAAATAACTCTTCTAATAGACCTGGTTTAGTTCATAGAATTGATAAAGATACAAGTGGATTATTAGTAGTTGCAAAAAATGATAATGCCATGAGTAAGTTATCAAAACAATTTGCAAATAAAACCAGTAAACGAGAATATGTTGCATTGGTTTGGGGAAACCCAAAAGAAGATCAGGGAACAATTAATGAAATAATTGGTAGAAACCCGAAAAATAGATTACAAAATATTGTTTTCAATGAAGAAGATAGCCATTTAGGTAAACCAGCAATAACTCATTACAAGGTTTTAGAAAGGTTTGGTTATGTTTCACTAATCAGTTGTACACTCGAGACTGGTAGAACACACCAAATTAGAGTACATTTAAAATTTATTGGACATACTTTATTTAATGACGAAAGATATGGGGGAAATTTAATTCTTAAAGGAACTACATTTACAAAATACAAACAGTTTGTGGACAATTGCTTTAAAGTATTACCCAGACAAGCACTTCATGCTAAAAGTTTAGGCTTTATACATCCTGCTTCAAATAAATTTATGGAATTTGAGTCTGAGATTCCTGATGATATAAAGCTTTGTATAGACAAATGGACAAATTACTCAAAACATCAAATGTAAATTTTTGATTTTTTTTATTGTAAATATATTTTTCGTTTGTAATTTTAATTAAAATTGTATTATATGAAATTAGTTATTTCTCCTGCAAAATCTTTAAACTATACAAGTGAATTGCCTACAAAGGAATTTACTCAATCTTGCTTTTTAAATGAAGCAGAAATGTTAAATAATATTCTTAAAAATAAATCACCAAATGATTTATCCAAATTAATGAGTATTTCTAGTTCTCTTGGTAATCTAAATTATGAAAGAAACCAGTCATGGAGTCTTCCATTTAGCCCTTCTAATTCAAGACAAGCAATTTATGCTTTTAACGGAGATGTTTACAAAGGAATTGATGCCTATTCAATTCCTAAAAATAAAATTGATTTATTGCAAAATACTGTTAGAATAATTTCTGGTCTTTATGGAATTTTAAAACCTTTGGATTTAGTACAGCCCTACAGATTGGAAATGGGTACAAAATTATCATTCGGAAAAAATAAAAACCTCTATGATTATTGGAAAGTTCAATTAACAAAATCAATAAATGAAGAGCTAGAAGAAGGTGAGTTGTTTTTGAATCTAGCCAGTAATGAATATATAAAAGCGATCGATACTAAAGTTTTAAAAACACCAATGATTACTGCTAACTTTAAGCAATTTAAAAATGGTGAATACAAAACCATAGCTATATATTCTAAAAGAGCAAGAGGCCTTTTGGCTAGATATGTAATAGATAATAAGGTTGAATCTGTTTCTGATTTGAAACATTTTTCATCTGATAAATATCGTTTTTCAGATAAACTATCTTCAAAAAATGAGTTAATCTTCACTAGATAATATATTAATTTAAAAAAATATGGATTTAAATCAATCTGATTGGAAATTACAGTGTGAAACAAATGAAAACTCAATAATAATTGATGTTAGAACTGAACACGAAGTTGCTGAAGGAATTATCCCAAATGCAATTAATATTGATATCTATGGAGGTCAATTATTTATAGATAAAATAAATAAGTTAGATAAATCTAAATCATATTTTTTGTACTGTAAAGCCGGAAGTAGGAGCGCTCAAGCTTGTTCTTTAATGAATCAATTAGGTTTTGACAAAACCTATAACCTTTTGGGTGGTTTTATGAATTGGAGTGGTGAAAAAGCAACTCTATAAATTATGATAAAAAAAATTACTTTATTTTTTGTTACTGTAATTTTCTTTTCATGTGACTTTTCTGGACCAATAATCAATGAAATAACTACGGATGAATTTAAACTATTAAATAGTGTAGATAATATTCAACTTATTGATGTTAGAACAGTAGAAGAACATAATAGCGGTTATATTGACGCCTCTTTAAATATAGATTTTTATAAATCTAGTTTTATCGATAGCCTTAATGTTTTAGATAAATCAAAAACTACAGTTGTTTATTGTAAGTCTGGAAATAGAAGTAGAAAATCTGCTCTGATAATGAAATCTTTAGGATTTAAAAGTGTTTATAACTTAAAAGAAGGAATGAATGGTTGGTTAAGTAATCGTTATGAAATTATTATAGATTCTTTAAATTAAGAATTGATTATCTTTTTCATGTATTTTTCATTATTTAAAGCAATCTGAGCAAATTTAATTAAGTTTTTAGCTCTTACAAGATTCTGATCAGGGTAACTAACTTTAAAGTATTTATTTCCATTTAAATGATCAGTTAAAGCTCTCACACCATGCATAAAAGGCATTAACGCTACAGAAAGTGGGAGTAGATCTCTTTCATTTTGTTCAATATTTAATAATGTTGGTTTAAAACCAATGATAAATGAAACAAACATTTTTTTATTGAATTTAATTTTTTTAAGATCTCTTTCTTCTTCGGAAGTCGGATTAACAAGTGTTCTAACTGTATCTCCAAAATCATATAAAATTAAGCCAGGCATAATAGTATCTATATCAATTAAATAAAGCCCTTTTTTATTTTTATCAAATAAGATATTATTTAGTTTTGAGTCATTATGACAAAGTCTCTTGTTTAATTTTGAACTATAAATAATTTGAAATTTTTCAGAAAAAGTATTTATTGTATTTATTAGATTTGAAAAGTCCTTTATTTTTTCTTTATTAAGTTTTTTACAAGTATCATTAAACTGCTGAATTCTTAAGGGTAAACTATGAAAATCTTTTAATATATATTTAAACTCACTAAGATCTGTATTTTCAAAAGTTATATGAAAATTTGAAAGTACTTTACCACATTCCAAAGCTATTTCAGGATCTGTAGTATTGTTGAAAGTCATACTGCCATCCTCATAATCCATTAATCTCCAAAATTCAGAATCATTTATAATTATATAAGGTTTGTTAAATTTCGAATCAACTAATGTTATACCAATATTCATAGACTTTTTTTGAATAAGATCTATGTTGTAAAAAATATCTTTTGGTTTTTTAAAGACTTTAGAATTTATTCTCTGAAGAATATATCTTGGATAGCCATCAGTGAATATTTTAAAAGTATCATTAATATAACCAGATGAGATCTTTTTAAATGAAGTTAAATTACCAGTAATTTCAAAATTAGATAATATTTTATTTAATAAATGTTTATCCATGTTTTGAATTTATTATTCCCAAAGAGGGCTTGGATATTTATTGGATGAAGTATATGACTTAAGAGAGTTTACAGCATTATCTTTGTCCTCAAAATATGTAACACCAAACCAATCGCTATCAGACTTTATAGCATTAATAGAAATTAGACCTTCATTCATCATTTCTTGTGCTACAAAAGGTAAGTAAATCTCATTCTTTTCAAGATTACTCTCTTTTTTTAAAAATTCTTTGAAATAGTTTTCTATATAATCAAATATATCTGTATTACAAATCCAAAAATTCATGGAAACATCATCATTATAATTTAAATTATTTCCAGAATCTTCATCGATTATTTGATTTTCAACTTCATAAATTTTAATATGCTCTTTTATAGAAATAAGTTTATTGTTATCTACTTGACATATACCTCTTGAAACTGTTCCGAAATCTGATAAGGTTTTACCTAATTTATAAGTCACTAACCCATAAGATTTATCATGACTTATCGTGTTCATATAATAAGCAGCTTGTTGAAATGCTTCTTTACCATAATAGTCATCTGCATTAATAATAACAAAACTAGATTTTATAACATTTCTAGCAGACCAGACAGCATGAGCTGTACCCCATGGTTTTATTCTTTCATGATTAATTTTAGTGTTTTTTGGAAGATCATTAATATCTTGAACAACTACATCGGCTTTAATATTATTAGGAATTTTATCCATTAAATAATTAGTCAAAAAGTCCTTATTTTCTTTTTTAGTTACTAACACTATATGTTTAAAGCCATTATTGATTGCGTCATATATACTAAATTCTAATAAAAACTCTCCATTAGGTCCTAATTCATCAAACTGTTTTAATTTTCCGTATCTGCTACCACTACCAGCAGCCATAAGTAATAATGTCATTTATTATTTTTTTTCAAATATAATACAAAGAATAAATATGTAGAGTGAAACATATATAAATAAAAAAAACCCTCTATTGAGGGTTTTTTTTAATATTAAATACCTAATACTATTTTCCTTTTAAGAATGGAAGTCCAGTTTTAGTATTTTCAATAACTACTTTACCAGCAGGTAAATCACATGCTTCAGGTCTAGAGTCTTTAGCGAAGTAATAAATTGTTTGTTGTCTTCCTCCTTTTAACTCTACATCCTTAGAATGTAAAAAGTAAGTTTTTCCTTTACTGTTTTGGTGTGAATAACCCATGTTTTTTAGTTTTTTAGATTAGTAATACTTAAATATAGTCTTTTTTTTTGTTAAAAAACAACAATTCTCTCTGTAATATTGATAAATTCGATGTTTTTTATGTTTTTTATAGGAATTTATCCTTATCTGTTGTGGAAATTCTAATAAAAAAACTAATTTTTTTATTTATCAACAGGTTACTAATAGAGTAAAAAAACTGAGGTGATTATTTAGTCTCTATTGTCTTTTAGGTAACTATTAATTCTAGTAATTGTATTTAATCTAATATCCTCCCAAAATAGATTTATATCACCAAAATGATAGTTCCTTATAAGTCTCAAAAATAGTCGATTTGGGATATTTTTTGGTAAACTTACCCAAAGCATTCCACTAGTTAATTCAACTTTTATACTTTCTGGATATACTTTCTCATCATAAAAATATAAACCTTTGTGATCAGATATATCAGATTTACTTTCTCTATCCCATGTTATTGGATTTACAACGACATTATTTTCTTTCCATGAATTATAAGCAGGATCCTTATTAATTCTTGGTTTTTTATTTTTCTTGTAGCTATTCCAATTTACAAAACCTCCTGTTTCTTTAGCATTATACATAGGTTGAATACTATTAAATTCATCATGTTTAATATTTGCACCTATGAGGTAAGCAGCTACTAACTTTTTTTTGAGCGGTTTGTCATCAAAATATTCTTTTAGTATTCTCATTCCATGTCCAGATCCTTGACTATGACCAGCTATGATTATTGGCCTACCATTGTTATAATTTTCTAAGTAATAATCAAATGCTCTTTTTACATCAGCATAGGCTATTTCATAGGCAGGTCTTCCGCCATTGCTTGTGTAAGGCTCAAAAAATGCTCTGTAATGAACTTGTCTGTAAAACGGACTAAAAACCCTTGCTGAGCTAGCCCAAGCAGATGCTTGGTACTTAATAGCTACATTAATAATGTTATCTCTTGTTTCACTGTTAAATGTGTCGGCATTCCAATCTGAATCAGATGTTTCTGTTATTATGGATGGATATATATAAAAAACATCCACTTTCGATTCCTCATTGTAAAATTCTAACAAGGAACTATTTTTTAGTTCTGGATGAGCGGCCCAAGAATTTAAATTATTATAATCGGGGGCTTTTGGTACATCAGCATTAGTAAAAGGCTTTGTATCATAAGTAGACTTGCAAGAACTGACTAAAATAAATATAAGTATATATAACGTATTCTTTATATTACTCATAACATTTAATTATTTAGAATTATTCTAATTACCGGCATGTTTTTTGATATATTTGTAAAAATATAAATAATTAAACATGAAAAACTTAATCACCCTTTTTTTTATAATTACTTTAACATCTTATTCTCAAGATAAAATACAAAAAGTTGAGGTGATTAAAACCGATACTCAAATTGAAGAATTTTCTAAGCAAATTGGAACAGAAGAATTCAAGCTTGATTTTTTAGATCTACTAGTTTTTCCTGCACTTTCGGTAGGTTACGAAAAAATAAATGATTCCTCTACTGCTTTTGGAACTACACTTTTTATAAATCTTGGAGGTGAAGATTCAGATTGGAATGATAATCTTGCAATTACACCATATTACAGATTTTATTTTTTACAATCCGAAGATTATGGGGGTTATGGAGTTTTTGCTGAAGTGTTTACTAAGTTTGCATTTGGTGACGCTGAAGTATATAATCTAACCTCATCTACTTACAATGAAGAAAATTACTTCGATATGGCTTTAGGTTTGGCCGTTGGTAGAAAGTGGATTAATAGAAAAGGATTTACTTTAGAAACTTTATTTGGAATTGGCAGAAACTTGTTATTTGACGAAGAATCAGATTCTGGAGACAGATCTGCTGCTAGCGCAAGATTAAATATTTCTATTGGTAAAAGATTTTAAGAAAATAGTTTAATAAACTATATTTGGCAACCATGAATTTAATTCGTCTTTGTTGTTTTTTAATATTCACTCAAATTTATTCTCAAGATATCAGAATAAATGAGTTAGTTGCTTCGAATTCTGTTTTCCAAGATGAAGATGGTGATACACCAGATTGGATTGAATTATATAATTATGGAAGCTCACCTGTTTCACTAATAAATTGGAGTATTTCCGATGAAGAGGATGATAACAATCCTTGGGTTTTTCCAGAGATTATCTTGAACGAAGATGAATATATGTTACTTTGGGCCTCAAATAAAAACAGAGGCCAACTCACTTACCCTAGAACCTTAATAACAGAAGGTGATTTATTTAAATATATTACACCAACATCTTCAGTTTCTAGTAATTGGACCAATATTAATTATAATGATAACTCATGGTCTGAAGGGTTCTCAGGTTTTGGTTATAGTGATGGCGATGACAGTACAAATATTCCATCAGGGACAATTTCAGTATTTATAAGAAAAGATTTTACAATCTCTGATATTAATGATATTGTTAGTTTAGTTCTTGATATAGATTATGACGATGGTTTTGTTGCATATATAAATGGTGTTGAGGTTGCAAGAGCAAATATAAATGGTTCTCCTCCTGCCTATAATGCTACCACCAATACTGATCATGAAGCTCAGATTTACGTTGGAGGATATCCAGAAAGATTTGTTATTGATAATTTTCAAAATATTTTAATTGAAGGAACTAATACTTTGAGTATTCAAGCTCACAATGTTTCAGATACATCATCTGACTTAACGATTATTCCCTTTTTAACAGGGATATTTACTGATGATAATTCACAGGGTGTATTTCCACCAGATGTCCTTCAATATGCTTCTGAAAACACATCTTTACATACGGATTTTAAATTATCATCATCTGGTGAAACAATTTATTTAAGGGATAATTCTGGAAATTTAGTCGATTCATTAAGTTTTGAAAACTTGCAATCTGATGTTTCTATTGGAGTTTCAACAAATTCAACTAACCTTGTTTACTTTCAAACGACTACTCCAAATGAAGAGAATGATAATAGTGAATCAGCAGGGATTGTTTCATCTGTAGTTCAGTTTTCTGATGATGGTGGCCCCGTAAATAATACTATTAATTTATCTTTAAGTGGTAATGAAGATGGAGAGTATATCCGATACACTTTAGATTCCAGTGAACCAGATTATACTTCTATTTTTTATGATAGTCCCATACAAATTAATTCTACAACTGTAGTTAGAGCTAAAATATTTAAGAATAATTATATTCCTGGTTACTCTGATACTAGATCATATTTTTATAATATAAATCATGAAATTCCATTTGTTTCTATTGTATCAGACCCATATAATCTATTTGATAATGATTATGGTATATATGAATTAGGAGATGATGCTGATGGTGGATTCCCTTATTTTGGTGCCAATTTTTGGGAAGATTGGGAGAGGCCTGCTCACTTTTCTTTATTTAATCCAGATGGTGAGCTTGAAGTTGAATTTAATGCAGGTATAAAAATATTTGGTGCCTATAGTAGAGGAAATGCTCAAAAATCATTTTCTTTTTTTGCTCGTGGTCAATATGGCTTATCTGAATTTGACTACCCATTTTTTTCTGAATTAAACTATTCTAAATTTCAAGCTTTTATTTTAAGAAACTCAGGAAACGACTGGCTAAAAAGTCAAATAAAAGACGCTGCTAACACAAGTCTTATGTATGGTACTGACCTAGAGTATCAAAGTCACAGATCAGTTGCTTCTTATTTAAATGGTGAATATTGGGGTTTGTATAATATTAGAGAAAAAGTAAATGAACATTTTTTAGCATCTAAGGCTAATGTTGATCCAGACGAAATAGATATACTAACTAATAATGCTGAAATTGTTCATGGCACTAACGAAGAATATTTAAACTTAATCAATTTTATTTCAGGAAATAGTTTAACTATTCAGGAAAATTATGAATATGTAAAATCAAAAATAGATATTGATAATTTTATTATTCACAATGTGATTCAAATTTATGGAGATAATAGAGATTGGCCAGGTAACAATATAAAATTTTGGAAAAGTGATGGTGGTAAATGGAGATGGATTTTATACGATACAGATTTTTCGTTTGCAGGACAATG
>JADHRR010000011.1:0-38447 GCA_016777305.1 Flavobacteriaceae bacterium | reverse complement strand
AAATGAGAGTAAATCACCAATTAAAATTAACCCAGATGATATTAAGGAGTTTTTAGTTGTAGTTTCAAAAACATTAAATTCATCTTCACAATCTAGAATAATTTCTGGTTTAAGAAGTTTTTTCGAATTCCTGATTTTTGAAAAGTATATAACCAGTAATCCACTTAGACTAATTGAGTCTCCTAAAACCTCTAGAAAACTACCAGACACATTATCGACAAAAGAGATAGATGAATTAATTTCTAACATTGACCTATCGAAACAGCAAGGTGAAAGAAACCTGGCTATAATAGAACTTTTATATGGATGTGGAATTAGGGTTAGTGAACTAGTAGATTTAAAAATATCTGATTTATTTTTTGAAGAAAATTTTATTAAAGTTACAGGAAAAGGAAACAAGCAAAGATTAATTCCAATTGGAAACATAACAAAGAATAAAGTAGCTTTATATATAGAAAACTCTAGAAATAAAATAAAAGTAAACAGATCTTTTAAAGATCATGTTTTTTTAAATAGAAGAGGCAATAAGTTAACAAGAGCTATGATTTTTACAATTACAAAACAATTAGCAGAAAAATCAAATTTCAATAAATCAATTTCTCCACACACTTTTAGACATTCATTTGCTACTCATTTATTGGAAAATGGAGCTGATTTAAGAACTATTCAACAATTATTAGGCCATGAAAGTATTACTACAACTGAGATTTACATGCATTTAGATAACAAATATTTAAGCGAGGCATTAAACAAATATCATCCAAGAGCTTAAATGTTTTTTTGTTGTATGTTTAAAATTAACATTTAATTATAATTTTGAATTTGAGATATATTTAAAGTTAATATACTTTTATATCGTTTTAGAAATCGAATGCAAAAACTAATTAAAATATTATTATTTTTCTTTTTTACTTTTTCAATTTCTGCTCAAGAAAAACACACAATTAGTGGTACTGTTTATGATAAAAGAGGGAATGAAACTTTAATTGGAGCTACTATCTATTTTTCTGATTTAAATGTTGGAACAACTACAAATGAGTATGGTTTTTATTCAATTACAATTTTAGAAGGAACACATAATGTTTCAGTTAGTTACTTAGGATTTAGTGAAGAAAATAGGATTATTGAGTTAAATAACAAAACTTCATTAGACTTTTACTTGTCTGAGGCGTCACAGACATTAGATGAAGTACTTATTAAAACTGATATTGAAAAAATAAATATCAAAAGCACCCAGATGAGTACTAATACACTAACCTCTAAATCTATAAAACAAATTCCTGTTGTTTTAGGGGAGTCCGATATTATCAAGTCAATTATTCTGCTTCCTGGAGTCACTTCTGCTGGAGAAGGAGCTTCTGGGTTTAATGTAAGAGGTGGTTCTGCAGATCAAAACTTAATTCTATTAGATGAAGCTATTGTTTTTAACTCTTCACATGTATTTGGATTTTTCTCAGTTTTCAACCCAGATGTAATAAAAGATGTTAAATTATTTAAAGGCGGAATCCCTTCAAAATATGGTGGAAGATTATCTTCTGTATTAGATATATATCAAAAAGAAGGAAATAATAAAGATTTTAAATTAACAGGGGGTATCGGATTAATTTCTAGTAGAATTTTAGCTGAGGGGCCACTAAAAAAAGAAAAAAGTTCATTTCTGATTGGTGGAAGATCATCATATGCACACTTATTCCTTCCTCTAATTGACAACAATAATGAAGCTTACTTTTATGACTTAAATACTAAAGTTAATTACAGAGTTAACAAAAAAAATAATGTTTTTTTATCTGCCTACTTTGGTAAAGATGTATTTCGAATAAATAATAGTTTTATAAATAAATATGGTAATGCTGTGACAAATCTTCGATGGAATCATCTTTTTTCTGATAAGTTGTTTTCAAATTTATCTCTAATTTATTCGGATTATTTTTATGGGTTAATCCTGGACTTTGTTGGATTTGAGTGGGACTCTGGAATTACAAACATTAACTTTAAATATGACTTTAATCATTTTCTAAAAGATGACTTAAAGTTAAGTTATGGTGTGAACAATATTTACACAAAATTTAATGCTGGAGAAATATTTCCAAATAGAGAGGACTCTGGTATTATACCTTTTAAATTAACTGAAAAATACGCTAATGAATTTGCTATTTACTTAGAGTCTGATCATGATATATCAGATAAATTTAGCTTAAAATACGGATTTAGATTTAGTAATTTTAGTCGCTTAGGACAAGATAAATTAAATACCTATGAAAATGACAATCCGTTAATATACAATCAACAACTTCAAAAGTATGAGCCTGCCACTCCCAATGGGGTATTAAGTTATGAAAGAAGTGACATACTAAAAAGTTTTAATAATTTTGAACCACGTTTATCATTTTCTTATTTATTAAATTTTGATACCTCTTTTAAGGCTAGTTATAATAGAATGGCCCAGTATTTACATTTATTATCTAATACCTCCTCTCCTACTCCTTTAGATATTTGGGTTCCAAGCGGTACATTTATAAAACCACAAATCTTAGATCAATACGCAGTTGGATATTTTAAAAGGATTAAAGATGGAGATTTCTCTTTAGAAACTGAGTTATTTTATAAAGATGTAAAAAATAGAATTGATTATATAAATGGGGCTAACTTAGTTGCTAATAACGAAATTGAAACTGTTATTTTAAATGGAAAATCAAGAGCATATGGATTAGAGTTTATGCTTAAAAAAAATGAAGGAAAACTAAGGGGTTGGCTAGCCTATACTTTATCAAAATCAGAGCAATTAACATCTGGTAGAAATAGTAGTGAACCAGGAATTAACAATGGTAATTGGTATAATACTCCCTATGACAAAACACATGATTTGTCTATAAATACTAGTTATGAATTAAGCACAAGATGGAAATTTAACTCAAATTTTTTATTACAAACTGGTCAACCAACTAACTACCCTGTTGGACAGTATGAGTTTCAAGGTTTGAATGTGCCTATTTACAATGATAATCTAAGAAATACCGATAGGCTTCCTACTTACCACAGACTAGATTTATCGGCAACTCTGACTCCAACAAAGAATAATTATAAAGATATTCAAGCAGAATGGGTGTTTGGTATATATAATATTTATAATAGAAAAAATGCTGCATCAATAGCATTCTCAAGAAATACAGAAACCTCTACAAATGAAGCTATAAAAACATCAATATTTGGCATTGTTCCATCTATTACATATAATTTTAAATTTTAAAAATGAAAAATATTATATTATTGATCAGTTTGTTTATATTTTTTAGTTGTGAAGAAGTTATAGAAATAGAAGTTCCTTCCAGTGAGCCTAAACTAATTATTGACGCAATTTTTGAAGTATACCATAATCAGACTCCAGTAACCGCGAATACTGTTGTTAAGTTAAGAGAATCTACAAATTACTATGATGAAGAAATTCCTGTTATAACAAACGTAGCGACAGTTTTATTGAAGGATTTAACTAATGATATAGATATTATTTTTGAAGACAATAATTCGGACGGAAACTTTGTGCCTGTTAATCCATTTATTCCAATAGAAAATGTAGATTATGAACTTAATGTTTTTTACAATGAAGACCTTTATCAAAGTCAAAGTAAATTGGTAACTACAACTGAATTTAGTGATGTATACCAAGGTAACAATACATTATTCACAGGCGAAGAAGTTGAAGTTAATGTATCTTTTATAGATGATATTAATGTTGAAAATTATTATTTATTTGATTTTTCAAATAAATTATTTGTACCAATTGAAGATAGATTTTTTAATGGATCGACATATAATTTTTCATTTTTTTATCAGCAAGACGAAATTGAATTACCAACTGATGTTATTATAAAAATGTCTGGAGTTACAAAAGAATATTTAACATATTTCAATGTTCTCATATCACAAAGTGGTCAACAAGCTGGTGGTCCATTTGAAACCATCCCCTCATCATTATTAGGAAATATTATTAATACAACAAACAATGAAAATTTTCCATTAGGATATTTTCATATTTCAGAGACTGATACATATAATTTAAGCTTGGTAGAACTAGATTAAATAATCTTATTACTTGGCAATATTCACTGCCCTTGTTTCTCTTATTACAGTTACTTTAACTTGTCCAGGATAAGTCATATCTGTTTGTATTTTTTGTGAAATATCAAAAGATAGTTTAGAAGCTATATCATCATCAACTTTTTCACTTTCAACAATAACACGTAATTCTCTACCGGCTTGTATAGCATAAGCCTTTTGAACACCATCAAAATCTAGTGCAATTTCCTCTAAATTTTTTAGTCTTTCAATATATGAGTCTAAAACTTGTCTTCGAGCTCCAGGTCTAGCTCCAGAAATAGCATCACAAACTTGCACAATTGGAGATAGTAAAAATTTCATTTCAATTTCATCATGATGAGCACCAATAGCATTACAAACTTCATCTTTTTCGCCATATTTTTCTGCCCATTGCATTCCCAAAATTGCATGTGGTGTTTCTGCATCTTTTTCAGAAGAGGGAACTTTCCCAATATCATGCAACAAACCAGCTCTTTTAGCAAGTTTAGCATCTATACCAAGTTCTGCAGCCATGATACCACAAAGCTTTGAAACTTCTCTGGAGTGCTGAAGTAAATTCTGACCATATGATGATCTATATTTCATCCTACCCACAACTTTAATTAATTCTGGATGTAAGCCATGAATCCCTAAATCAATAACTGTTCTTTTACCAATTTCAATTATTTCTTGGTCTATTTGTTTCTCAGTTTTTTTTACTATTTCTTCAATTCTAGCAGGGTGTATTCTTCCATCTGTAACTAACTTGTGAAGAGATAATCTAGCAATTTCTCTTCTTATTGAATCAAAACAAGATAATATTATAGCTTCAGGAGTATCATCAACTATAATTTCTACTCCGGTTGCAGCTTCTAAAGCTCTAATATTTCTTCCTTCTCTCCCTATAATTCTTCCTTTGACATCATCTGATTCAATGTTAAAAACAGAAACACAATTATCTATAGATTCCTCAGTACCAATTCTTTGAATTGTATTAATAATTATTTTTTTAGCGTCTTGCTCTACTGTCATTTTTGCTTCTTCCATCCTATTTTGAATAAATTTCATAGCATCAGACTTTGCTTCTTCTTTAATTGAATTCATTAGCTGGTCTTTGGCATCCTGTTTAGATAAACCTGAAATGACTTCTAATTGTTTAATCTGATTATCTCTTTCTTTATCTAATTCAATTCGTTTTTTATCAAGATTATTTATTTTTTTGTCGAAATCTTTTGATTTTAACTCTAAATCTGAGTTTAAATCCGATTGAATTTTTAAGAGTTTAGAAGCATTAGACTCCTTATCAGTTACTGAACGTTCTAACGATTTGATTTTATCTTCTCTAGCATAAATAACTTTTTCATGTTCAGACTTTAATTCAATAAACTTTTCCTTTGCCTGTAAAATTTTATCTTTCTTTAAAGACTCCCCTTCTTTATTTGCAGATTTCAAAATTGTAGATGCTTCTTTTTTGGCATTTTCTATAATTTTAGCTGCATTAGACTTTTCAAATATTTTTGCAATTATAAATCCTATTACAATTCCACAAAGTGAGAATATTATGGTTGATGTTGTTAATTCCATATATATATAATTAATTAAATAAAAATACCTACAAAAGTCATGGTTTTGTATAAACTCCTTTAAATCAAGTTTAAGGCTAATAAGTTGATCAAAGATCTGATCTAGTCAGCACAATTTTACAACTTAAACTCACCTTTTTTAAAAGAATAAGCGTTGAGTTTATCAAAAAAACTAATGTAGGTAGTTTTAAAGGTTAAAAATTAAGAAATAGTTTCAATAATTAATTCATTTAATTCTTTTAATTTATTCTCAAAAGATTTGTTTGAATTATTGTTATCAATAGATCGTTGTTTAGTTTTTGAAGCAAACTGTAAAGCACACATCGCTAAAACATCTTGTTTATCGTTAACTGAATAACTTTGTTCTAACTGTTTTATCATTGTATTAATATCTAATGCAGCCTTTCTCAAACCTTCTTCTTGAGAAGGATCAATTGTAAGAGGATAAATTCTATTTGCTATAGATAATTTTATTTTCAATTTTTCCATTTAGAACTATATTTATTCAGTTAATTGAGATATACAATAATCTATTTCTCTAATTAATGAATTTATTTCTAGTTTAGTATCTTTTGTACCGTTATCACTACCTAGAATAGTATTAGCAATTTTAAGTGATTTATATTTTTCTTCACATAAATCTATCAAATTAGACTTTTCTAAATCTTTTTTTTTAAGTAAATTCAATTCAGTCTCTAATTCAAAATTTAACTTTTGAAGGTTGGTTATCTTCTCCAATGAAATTCGAATATTTTTCTCTAAAGATTTAATTAAATTATCTAACTCTTGCATTTCAAAATCAAAATACTATTAAAACAAAGTTAACATAGATATTACAATTAACACTTATTTTTATAAAAAATATATCATGATCTTTATTAAATTATAATATTTTTACGTCTAATAAATATTATGAAAAACTTTATTTTAAAGATTTTATCTTTTCTTATTTCACTTAATTTTGTCGTTGCACAAAACAATCAAAGAAACCCACTTGATTATGAGACAATACTCTCAGGAACATTTGGTGAACTTAGATCAAATCATTTTCATTCAGGTGTTGACATAAAAACTAAAGGAAAAGAAGGATCTAAAGTTTACGCATTTTCTAAAGGATACGTAAGTAGAATAAAGATTTCAAAAGGTGGATATGGAAAAGCTATTTACATTAAACATAACGATGGAAAAACCACTGTTTACGCTCATTTAAAAAGATTTTCTAAAAAAATTGAAACAATAGTTAAAAATGAACAATACAAAAAAGAAGATTACGAAATAGAAATTTTTCCAGCATTAAATGAAATAAAGATTTTAGACAACGAACTTATTGCTTATTCAGGAAATACTGGAGGCTCAAGTGGACCTCACCTACATTTTGAAATAAGAGATATAAATCAAAAACCTTTAAACCCCCTTAGTTATGGAATTGATGTGAAAGATAGCAAAACACCTTCTATACTGGGTTTAAGGTTATATAGTCTTTATAAAAATCGAGAAATTAAAGATTATAAAAACTTAAGTTTATACAAAAGAGATAAAAACACTTTCATAACTGATACAGTAAACAGCATTGGCACTTTAGGATTTGGAATTCAAACATTTGATCGTCAAGATTTAGCAAGTAACAAAAATGGCGTTTACAAAATCAATACATATATAGATAATGACACATTAGTTTCAATAGATTTTAGCAAATTTTCGTTTGATGAAACAAAACATATTAATAGATATATTGATTATTCAGAGTTTAAGAGAAACAAAAGAAGATTCCAAAAATTATTTGTTCAAAAAAACAACCCGTTATCAATATATAAGGCAGAAAGAAATCATGGAGTAATTTCTTTAATAGAAAGTAATAAGCATTTAATTAAGATTGAGGTTCTAGATTTTAAGAAAAATATTACAAAAATATTTGTTCCAATTAAAGGAAATAGTAATAATGATATTTTAAATAATGATAACGAAATCAAAATTGGAGGTAATAATAAATTATTTATTAATAGAAATAAAAAGTACTTTATCAATCAACATAATTCATCTATAAATATTGAAAAAGGAACGTTTTATAATAACCTATTTATTAAAAAAAACAGTACTACTGACACATTAGATTTAGGAACTGACACAGTTCCTTTGTTAAAATCTATCATAATCAAGTTCAAAAAACCTGATTATAATAATTCATATATCGGATTAAAAAATGATAAAACTAAAAGGCTAAGTTATGTTTCATCAACAATTAGAGAAGACTCTATTATAGCTTACACAAAGAGATTAGGGGAATATATCATTAGTAGAGATACAATTAAACCTACTATTACTCCGTTAGGATTTAGTAAGAATGATTGGATTAGCAATCTTAATTATTTGAAATTCCAAATTAAAGACGCGCAAACAGGAATTAAAAATTACAGAGCTACCATAAATAATAAGTGGATATTAATGGAACCATTAAATAAAAATGGTGTAATTATATATAATTTTAATGATAATATTATAAATAAATCTAAAAATGTTTTTAAAATAGAAGTCTCTGACAATGTAGGAAACACATCAGTTTTTGAAACAATTTTTTACAGAAAAATAAACCAATAAATTTGAAAACAAAACCTTACATTTTAAATGTTATTATCTTTTTAATCCCTTTAATAGTATTATGTCAAAAAAGCTATATAAAAGGTGTTGTCTTAGATATCAATAACAACCCTATTGAAAATGTAAATATATCTTCTAAAAGTAAAGCCGGTGCCACAACAAATTCGAACGGATTTTACTCTATTGAAATTGAGTCTTTAACTGATGTTAACATAACATTTTCTCATGTTAACTTTAAAAGCATATCATTTCCAATTAACCTAAAAACAAATGAAGTTTATGAATTTTATCCAGTTATGGACATAAATATTGAACAAATTGATGAAATAGTTTTAAACTCAAATAAAAAGACAGAATTAAAAAGTATACTTTCAATAGATCCACAAATTATCCGTAAAATTAAAGGGGCTCAGCCTGGTATTGAAAATTTGTTGAAAACATTACCAGGTGTTAATATTTCTAATGAACTAAGTACTCAATATTCAGTTAGGGGTGGTAATTTTGATGAAAACTTGGTTTATGTAAATGGAATTGAAATATACAGGCCTTTTTTAGTTAGATCTGGACAGCAAGAAGGGCTAAGTTTTGTTAATTCAAACCTAATAAAAAATATAAAATTTTCTGCAGGTGGTTTTCAATCAAAATATGGGGATAAACTTTCTTCTGTTTTAGATATTGAATATAAAAATCCAAATGGAAATAATCTTTCAGGGAATATTAACTTACTCGGAGGTAATATTACATTGAATAACATTTCTAAAAATGCTAAGGTTTCAAATATACTAGGTGTGAGATATAGAGATAATAGCATGTTAGTCAATTCAAGAGAGACAATAACAAATTATAATCCTAAATTTATTGATATTCAAAATTTTTTGACTGCAAATATTAATGAGAAATTTAGTTTAAATTTCTTATCATATTTATCAGTTAATAATTACAATTACAAACCACAAAGTAGACAAACAAACTTTGGAACATTAGATGACCCGACTGCTTTAATTGTCTATTATCAAGGACAAGAAAAAGACAAATATCAAACAGTTTTTGGGGCTGCAAAATTAAATTTTAAAGCTTCTGTCAATACAGAGCTATCATTAATAACATCCGCTTTTCAAACTAGTGAAAAAGAATATTTTGATATACTTGCACAGTATAGATTAGGAGAAGTTAATAATAATATTGGAGATGAAGATTTAGGTGATGTAGAGTTTTCTGAAGGAATCGGAAGTCAATTAAATCATGGTAGAAATAATTTAAATGCAATAATATATAATATTGAGCATAAAGGAAATTATAAAAAAAATGATAATAATTTAGAGTGGTCTTTAAAATTTACCAAAGAAGATATTAAAGACAGGATTGTGGAATGGGAAGTTATTGACTCTACAGGTTTCTCTATAGACCCACCATTTTTTGAATCTTTGGGGGATCAGCCCTACACAGCCAACGAAGGTCCTATTGTTCCTTATCAAAATATTAGAAAAACTAATAACACTAAAACTAATCGAATACAATCTTATGTTCAATGGAGTAAAAATTCTAATATAGGCAGTACAGAAATATATTCAAATGCTGGTGTGAGATTACATGGTTGGTCTATTGATAATCAAAAAATGAATTTTGTGTTTAGCCCTAGATTTCAAATAGGAATAAAACCTGACTGGGAAAAAGATATGATTTTTAAATTAAGCGGAGGTGTTTATCATCAACCCCCATTTTATCGTGAATTAAGAGATTATAATGGAGAAATAAACTATGATGTTAAAGCTCAAAAATCAATTCACTTAGTAGCTTCAAATGAATATAGCTATAGTCTGTGGAATAGGCCCTTTAAGCTAACTTCTGAGATTTATTATAAAGATATGACTAATGTAAATGCATACACTGTAGATAATGTTAGAATTCGTTATTTAGCTAACAATAATGCAAAGGCATATGCCTACGGATTAGATTTAAGATTAAATGGAGAGTTTATTAAAGGTACAGAATCATGGTTTAGTTTTGGATATTTAAACACAAAAGAAAATATAGACAATCAAGGATATATTCCAAGGCCATCAGACCAAAGATTAAAATTTGGTATACTTTTTCAAGATTATATTCCAAATATACCAGACTTAAAAATGTATTTAAATTTAGTCTACAATACAGGAGTACCTGGAGGAGCTCCCAGCTATGCTAATTCATACGACTATCAAAATAGATTGCCTGACTACAAAAGAGTTGATCTTGGAATATCATATGTAATAGTAAGCGACGAAAAAGACTTTAAGAGAGGTTGGAAAAAGAACTTTAGTGATCTAAGTATTGGTTTGGAGATATTTAATATGTTTGATATCCAAAATTCAATTACTAATACTTGGGTTAGAGATGTATATTCAAAAAGACAATATTCAATACCAAATTACCTTACTCCACGACTTCTCAACTTAACAATTGATATGAAACTTTAATTATTTACTAAAAGTTCTTTTAACTGGGAAATAACATAATCGACTTCTTCAAGAGTGTTGTATATACTAAATGAAAATCTCAAAGACACATATTTATTTTCCTCATCACTTAAAATATTATTTAAGACATGTGAACCTGTGTCAGCACCGCTTTGACAAGCACTTCCTTTAGAGCAAGCTATACCTTTCATGTCAAGTTGAAATAAAAATAAAGCTGATTCATCTTTAAGAATAGGAAATCTAACATTTACCAATGTATAAGTTGAAAGGTCCAAATCGGAACTTGCGCCATTAAACTTGATGTCTTTAATATTATCATTTAGTTGATCTATAAAATAAGACTTAAGATTTTTGATATGTTTTGTTTCAGATTCAATATTTTCAATAGAAATGTTTAGTGCCTCAGACATACCTACAATATTGTGAACACTTTCTGTACCTGCACGACAACCTTTTTCTTGAGATCCACCAAAAATAAGTGGTCTTATAGGATTTTTTTTATTTATATAAGCAAAACCAATTCCTTTGGGCCCATGAAATTTATGAGCACTTGCTACCAAAAAATCTATATTTAAGGACGACAAATCCAAATTGTAGTGTCCCACTGACTGAACAGTATCACTATGAAATAAAGATTCATATTTAACACATAAATTGGAAACTAAATTAATATCTAGAATATTACCAAGTTCATTATTTATATGCATTAAACTAACTAAAGTCTTTGAATTTGAGGACTTTAAAATCAATTCTAGATCATTGTAATCAACATTACCCAACTTATCCAATTTAACATAAGATATTTTAATAGGATAATCAATTGCAAGCTGATCAAGTGTGTGGGTTACTGCATGATGTTCAATTTTACTAGAAATAAGATGTTTTACACCTAAATCTCTAACTGCACTTCTCAAAATACAATTGTCAGCTTCAGTTCCTCCAGACATGAAAATTATTTCTGAAGGAGAAACATTAAAATGATTTGCAATCTGTTTTCTTGAAGACTCTACTAAAGTTCTTGAACTTCTTCCAAAACTGTGGGTAGAAGATGGATTACCATAATTACTTTTAGCAATTTTAAACATATTATCAACTACCTCATCTCTGATTTGTGTTGTTGCAGCATTATCTAAGTATACAGATTTCATTAATTACTAGTTAAATTTATATTTCAAATTCTCTTAGAGTTTCCTTTATAATTGACAATGCGGATAAAAGTTGATCCTCATTTATTACTAATGGAGGAGCAAATCGAATAATATTTCCATGTGTTGGTTTGGCCAATAAACCTTTTGAAGACATTGATTTACATATATTTAATGCTGTGTCACTATCTTCTGAATCATTAATAACTATAGCGTTCAATAGACCTTTTCCACGAACTAACTTAGCAATATTGCTAGTTTCAATGTATTTATTTATTTGATCTCTAAATATAGACCCCAGATATTCAGCATTTTTTACAAGCTCTTCATCTCTGACAACTTCTAAAGCTGCGATAGCAACTTTACATCCCAAGGGATTACCTCCAAATGTAGACCCATGTTCTCCTGGTTTAATTGTTAGCATTATTTCATTTGAAGATAAAATTGCAGATACAGGGAAAACACCTCCTGAAAGTGCTTTGCCTAAAATAAGTATATCTGGCTTAAATTCGTAATGATCACAACATAACATTTTTCCAGTTCTACCAATTCCAGTCTGAACCTCATCTGCAATAAATAATACATTATTTTCTTTACATAAATTATAAGCAGATATTAGGTAGTCATCATCTGGAACAACTACTCCAGCCTCACCTTGAATTGGCTCAACCATAAATGCAGCTACATTAGGGTCCGATAAAGAAGCTTTTAGCGCATCAATGTCGTTATAGGGAATAATTTCATATCCAGGCATAAAAGGACCAAACCCAATCGTACTAGAAGGGTCAGTTGATGATGAAATAGCTCCCAAAGTTCTACCCCAAAAATTACCTTCAACAAAAACAATTTTGGCTGAATCTTTAGGAATTTTTTTAACCTCATATCCCCATTTTCTAGCTAATTTTACAGCTGTCTCACCTCCCTCTACTCCAGTATTCATTGGTAGAACCTTATCATAACCGAAGAAAGAAGTAATAAATTTTTCATACTGACCTAATACATCATTATGAAAAGCTCTTGAAGTTAAAGTTAATTTAGATGACTGATCAACTAATGCTTTAATTATTTTAGGATGACAATGACCCTGATTAACTGCTGAATATGCAGATAAAAAATCATAATATTTTTTACCTTCTACATCCCAAACATGAACACCTTCACCTTTATTCAACACAACGGGTAATGGATGATAATTATGAGCTCCAAACTCATTTTCTATTTCAATTGCTTTTTCAGATAAAGTTTGATGCATACAAATCGTTTAGTTTTGTTAATTTTACACAAATTTAAAAATATTTACTACAGAATTATAAACTGTTACTAATAAATGTCAACAATTTCGATTAATGAGAAGAAAAAAAAATAAAGAGTTTGATAATATCACAATAGAAAGAGTTGGATCGAAGGGAAAATCTATTGGAACTGCTGATGATGGAAAAACTATCATAATAGATGGAGGTGCACCTGGTGACATTGTAAATATTCTAACTACCAAACAAAGAAAATCTTATTATCAAGGAAAAATTACAGAATTTCATAAGTACTCAGATATAAGGACACAACCTAAATGTGAACATTTTGGAGTTTGTGGAGGATGTAAATGGCAACATATCACATATAGTGAACAATTAAAATTTAAAGAAGACGAAGTAAAAAACAATTTAGTTAGAATTGGAAATTTAAAACTCCCCAAAATAACCCCTATAAAAGGAGCCATTAATAGTTACTTTTATAGAAACAAAATGGAGTATTCTTTCAGTGATTCTAGATGGTTAAGTTTAGAAGAGATAAAATCAAAAAAAATAATTAAACAAAAAAATGCTTTAGGATTTCATATTCCTGGAATGTGGAACAAGGTAGTTGATATAAACAAGTGTTGGTTACAAGAAGATATTACAAATACTTTGAGAAATTCTATAAAGAATTTTTCTATCAATAATAATATTCCTTTTTTCAATCATTCTAATCAAACTGGTGATCTAAGAACTTTAATGATTAGAACAACTAGTACAGAAGAAGTAATGGTATTATTACAATTTTACTCAGATAATAAAAAAAATAGAGAGTTACTTTTAGATTTTTTAATTGAACAGTTTCCAAATATAAATTCATTATTATATGTAGTTAACAATAAAGCAAATGATACCATATATGATCAAGAAGTAAAAACTTATTTTGGAAATAGTTTTATTACTGAAAAAATGGAAGGACTAGAATTTAAAATTAATGCAAAATCCTTCTATCAAACAAATTCAGATCAAGCTTATGAGTTGTATAAAATAGTTCGTGAGATTAGTAATCTAAAAAAAAGCGATATTGTTTATGATCTTTACACTGGAACAGGTACAATTGCCTTATTTATTTCTAAAAGCGTTAAAAAAGTTGTTGGAATAGAAGCTGTACCAGATGCGATAGTTGCAGCAAAAGAAAATGCAATAAATAATAAAATATTGAATACAGATTTTCACGTTGGGGATATGAAATTTGTTTTCAATGATGAATTTATTAGACTTAACGGAAAACCTGATGTAATTATTACTGATCCACCAAGGGATGGAATGCACAAAAAAGTAATTCAACAGATAAAAAACATTTCACCAAAAAAAATTATTTATGTAAGTTGTAATAGTGCGACTCAAGCAAGGGATTTAGAACTATTAAAAGATCAATATAATATTATGAATTCTCAAGCAGTTGATATGTTCCCTCAAACTCATCATGTAGAAAATGTTGTACTTTTAAAGAAAAAATAATATGAGGAATCATTTTTATATTTATTTGATAATTACTGCTAGCATTCTTGTAGCTTGTGAAAAGGATGATCTTTGCGCCGAAACTACTCCCACTACTCCGCAATTAATAATTTCATTTAAAGATGCTAATAACACTGATGAAAGTAAAGCTGTAGAATCACTCGCTGTATTTGCAATTGAAAACAACGATTTAATTCTAATAGAAACAATTAATGGTATCAATACTGACTCTATAGCAATACCACTTAATAACGATGTTGAAATTTCAAACTTTAAATTTTATAAAAATTATTCTATAATCGATGGTGTAATTCAGGGGAATGAAAATCACATTTACATAGATTATAATATAGTTCAAATTTTTATTTCAAGAGCTTGTGGGTTTATAAATAATTATATTGATTTGTCAGTATTTAATTATGATCCTAATATATTTGGAACTCCAGCCGGAAATTGGATTAGTGGATATGAGGTTATTAATCCAATAATAGAAAATGAAAATCAAGCACATGTTAATATTTTTCACTAGAACATTATTGGTATTTCTAATACCTTTCTCTATTTTTTCTCAAGAAAATATAGTTTCAACAGATTCAGTTACTTCGAAACAAAAATATGGACTTAGAATAGGCTTAGACATAAATAAGCTTGTAAATTCTTCTATAAATGACAATTATAATGGTTTTGAATTTAATGCTGATTATAGAATAAGTAACAAACTATATATTGCTTCTGAAATTGGTTTAACAGAAAATACAGAAGTTGAAGAATATTTAAACTTTACATCTAAAGGAACATATATTAAATCAGGAATTGATTTCAATATGTATACGAACTGGCTAGATATGCAAAATATGATTTTTGCAGGTTTAAGAATTGGATACAGTGATTTCGATCAAACAATTAATAATTATACTATATATGATATAAATAACCAAACATGGGGTCAAAGTTATATAAATTCGCCTATCGAGAATAAAGACCTCTCATCTTTGTGGTTAGAATTAATAATTGGAGTAAAAGCTGAGATATTTAATAATTTATTTTTAGGTTTTAACCTTGAAGTTAAAAGAATGATTAACTCTGAAATTAAAGATAATATTCAAAACATGTATGTACCTGGTTTTAATAGAACTTTCGATGGAAGCTCTTTTGGTGTTGGTTTCGGTTACAAATTATCTTACCTACTACCAATTATAAAAAAATAGAATTTATAAGTTTTTTTTTGCTTTTTTACTACCGTCATAAAGCTCGTATTTAGCAAATATAGATTCTAGCTTAGCATTAAATAGCTTTATTTTTCTTGATGGTCTTAGCCCAACAAATTTTAAAGCTTCAATATTAGAAGTTATAAACCAAGCTGTACTATTAGAATAATTTCTTTTCAATGTATTTCCAATATCAGCATAAAGATTTTCCATATTTATTTCTAAACGTTCTCCATAGGGTGGATTAAAAATAATTTGTAAAAAATCATTGCTTGATTTTGAAGTTTTAAAAAAGTCATCATGTCTAATTGAAATAAAAGATTCTAAATTTGCATTTTTCACATTATCCTTTGCTTTTGACACAGCACTTGGTGCTTTATCTATTCCGTAAATATTGTAATGAAAATCTCTAGTTTTATCCAAAAGTGAGTTTTCTATTTTTTCAAATAAATCAACATCCCAGTCTTTCCATTTTTCAAAAGCAAATTCATTTCTCATTAAATTAGGTGGAATATTACACGCTATCATTGCTGCTTCAATTAATATAGTTCCACTTCCACACATAGGGTCTAATAAATCTGATTGTCCATCCCACCCACTAAGCATTACCAATCCAGCTGCTAAAACTTCATTTATAGGAGCTATATTAGTAGCAGTCTTATATCCTCTTTTATGTAATGATTCACCAGATGAATCTAAAGAAACATTACAAAATAATTTATCTATATGAATGTTAATTTTTAAATCAGGGAATTTTAAATCAACTGATGGTCTTTCTCCAGAAATTGATCTAATTCTATCTACAATAGCATCTTTAGCTTTCAAAGAAATATATTGAGAATGTGTAAATTTAGTTGAATGAACAGTAGAATTTATAGCAATAGTTGCAGTGTGATCTATATAATTCTCCCATTTAATTTCATAAATTTTATCATATAAATCTTTTTCATTTATAACTTTAAATGATGCAATTGGTTTTAAAATTTTTATTGCAGTTCTAAGTGCTAAATTACACTTATACATAAAACCAGTATCACCAAAAAAAGTTACATTTCTAACACCTTTTTTAACTCTTTGTGCACCTAACTGAGTTAACTCTTTTTCTAAAAGATCTTCAAAGCCAAATAAGGTTTTAGCAACCATCTGAAAATTATTTCCCATAAATTTTAAATAACAATCTCAAAAATAAAGTATTTTTGATGATCACTAAACTAATTTAATGTCTAAAAACAATAATAATTTTTATAAATCCTGGTTTGACACACCTTATTATCAGATTCTCTACAAGAATAGGGATTATAAAGAAGCTGAAATGTTTACTAAGGAATTGATGGAATTTATCAAACTTCCATCGAATTCAAAAATTTTAGATCTTGCCTGCGGTGAGGGAAGACACTCAATTAATTTAAATAAAATGGGATATGATGTTACTGGAGTAGATCTATCGGTTAAGAATATAAAAAATGCAAGTAAATATGAAAGTGAAAATTTAAAATTTAAAATTCACGATATGAGAAAACCGTTCGGTCAAAAATTTGATTTAGTAGTTAACTTATTTACAAGTTTTGGATATTTTGATGATTTTAAGGATAATTTAAAAACATTAGACAGTATAAAATCAAGTTTAAAAAAAAATGGTTTAGCTGTAATAGATTTTTTAAATATCAAATACTTAAAAAATAACTTAATTCATAAAAACACAGAAGAAATAGATGGAATAAAGTTTCATTTAAATAGATCCATTAAAAATGGATTTTTAACAAAAAAAATAAGCTTTAAACATGAACTAAATGAATATAATTTTGAAGAAAAAGTAAGATCATTAGACTTAATTGATTTTAAATCAATGTTTAAACAATCTAATATTGAAATACTTCATATATTTGGAGATTATAAATTAACTAGCTTTGATGAAAATAACTCCAAGAGATTAATTTTTATATTAAAATAACCGTAATTTGTACTTATATCCGTTTCTAGCTGTAATTATTGTATCTATAATAGTTTTATTTCTATCAAAAAAAGCTATTCAAATAAACTCTAAACTAACATTAGCCTTTAGTGGAGCATTTCTTTTATCTATCACAGTTTTTGAATTATTACCTAGTGTTTATTTTGAAAATATGATAGATAATAAATCTGATCAAAGAATTATAGGTTTAATGATTATGATTGGTATACTATTTCAAGTCATACTCGAGTTTTTTTCAAAAGGTGCTGAACATGGACACATTAATACTAAAAAAAATAAATTACCCTGGGTTTTACTTATTAGTTTAAGTATTCACGCATTTGTTGAAGGTTTTTCGATTAGATTAGATCAAAACATTTTATATGGAATTTTCATACACAAGATTCCAATTGCATTTATAATAACTACATCTTTGCTAAGTACAAAAATTAAAAAATATAAAATTTTACTTTTTATATTTTTCTTTAGTATAATGACTCCATTAGGAACATTTATATCTAATAATTCTGATCAACTACTTAATTATTCTTTAATCATTGATTCGCTGGTAGCTGGGGTATTGCTGCATGTATCTACAACTATCCTTTTTGAAACTAGTCAAGGGCATAAGTTTAATTTAGTAAAAATATTATTAATTACAGGTGCAATTATTTTAGCTTACTTTCTTTAGATGCCCATATTTTTTTTAGGTAAAATAAATCAGGAATAGATTTTTTTGGCGACGAATATTCTAAAATATCTGCTTGAAAAGCTTTTTGTAAAATATCCTCAATAAAATAATCTTCTTTTACTTCTAATGGTGAGTATGTCTCTTTTAAAGATAAATTAAAAGCTTTTGCTGTTACATTAAATATAAATGCATTAAATCCCTTTTTGAGATCTTTTATAACTTCAAAAACCGTGAAGTCAGTTTGCCTATTAATTAATTTAATAAGTATCTGTCCTTCAGTGCGAGTTAGCTTTTTTAATTCCTCTGTTAACTCTCCTTCATAATATCTCTGGATCTGTTTAATGTATTTTTTTTTACTCCTCTTTCTTTTTATATCATTTAATCTTGAATATAAAGTGTCAAGTCTAATTGAGGCTAATTTAGCATAAGGATATACTTTTATAGTCTTTCTTTTTAAAATTAAATACTTGACAAGTTTTTCTCTATTAGAAAATCTAATTTTAGGTAATAGAATTACTTCATTTAATTCAATAAAATTTTTCATTATTGAATCATCCTTGATAACTAAATAATTTTCTTCTATTTGATTTTTTTGAGAAAAAGCTATTATACTATAAAAACCAATAAATAATAATAAATAATTTTTCATGTATTAATTTGTCACAAAAATACCTATAAATCAGTATAACGGAATATTGAAAGTTAATTTATATTGAAAATACTAAACATTTAAAATAATTCATATTATTTTTACCTTGAATCAAAATCAATAAAAAATATAATTAAATGGCTAAAAAAAGTTTATTAAATAAAAAATCTTTACAGTTTTTAGAAAAATATTTAAACAACCCATCTCCTACTGGCTATGAGTGGGAAGGACAAAAGATTTGGATGAACTATTTAAAACCTTATGTTGATGAGTTCATAACTGATACTTACGGAACGGCTGTTGCTGTTATTAATCCAAACGCGAAATATAAAGTTGTAATTGAAGGTCATGCAGATGAAATTTCATGGTATGTTAATTATATCAGTGATAACGGTCTTATATATGTAATTAGAAATGGAGGAAGTGATCACCAAATTGCTCCTAGTAAAATAGTTGATATTCATACTAAAAAAGGAATAGTTAAAGGAGTTTTTGGATGGCCAGCGATTCATACTAGAAAATCCGGAAAAGAAGAAACTCCAAAAATTGATAATATATTTATTGACGTAGGTTGTAAAACTAAAAAAGAAGTTGAAAAACTAGGAGTCCATGTTGGTTGTGTTATTACCTATCCAGATGAATTCCATATTTTAAACAAGGATAATTTCGTTTGTAGAGCCTTAGATAATAGAATGGGTGGATTTATGATTGCGGAAGTTGCAAGACTAATTAAGGAAAATAAGAAAAAACTACCTTTTGGTTTATATATTACAAATTCAGTCCAAGAAGAAATTGGATTAAGGGGTGCTCAAATGATAACTGATACGATAAAGCCGAATGTCGCAATTGTAACCGATGTTACACATGACACAACTACTCCAATGATAGATAAGAAAAAGGAAGGGTTTTGTGAACTAGATAAAGGTCCTGTTATTGCTTACGCTCCTGCAGTTCAACAAAAATTAAGAGATTTAATTATCCAAACTGCCGAAAAAAACAAAATTCCTATACAAAGAGCTGCACTGTCTAGAGCAACTGGAACTGATACTGATGCATTTGCCTACAGTAATGGAGGTGTTGCTTCTGCATTAATTTCATTACCCTTAAGATATATGCATACAACTGTTGAAATGGTACATAGAAACGATGTTGAAAATGTTATTAAATTAATCTATAATTCTCTTCTAGAAATAAAAAATAATGAAGATTTTAGTTATTTTAAATAAAAATGAATTAGTTAATAAGTTTGAGGAAATAAGAAACTAATAAAATTTTTAATTTTTATATTTTTTAAGAGCAATTATCACTTTTGGTGATAATAATAATGTTGCTAACATTGTAGGAATTGCCATTAGTGCAAAAAAACTATCGATTAAGTTAATCATTAAACTGAGTGATGTTGTAGCTCCTAAAATTATACTCAATATATATATGTAATTATAATATTTTTTATTGTTTGCACCAAACAAAAAAGACATACACTTAGTACCATAATAAGAATAAGTAAACAAGGACGAAACACTAAAAATAAGAATACAAAATAAAAGCAAATATTTTCCAATAATTGGCATTGAATGCTCAAATGCCAAAGCAGTTAATGAAACTCCACTAACTCCTTGATTTTGCCAAACTCCTGTAACTAAAATTGCCAATGCAGTCAAAGTACATACAATTAAGGTATCAATTGCAGGACCAAGCATAGCGACTAATCCTTCTTTGATTGGTGAATTAGTTCTAGCTGCTCCATGAGCCATTGGAGCAGTACCAATTCCAGCTTCATTAGAAAACGCTCCTCTTCTTATTCCTAAAATAATTAAAGCACCTAATACCCCACCATAAACCTGTTCTCCATTATAGTTTTCAGCAACAAAAGCGTCAGTAAAAATCATTTTTAGATATGTAGGTAAAACCTCAATATTAATTATCAAAATAATTATTACACAAAACATGTAAATTGTTACCATAAAGGGTACTAACCTAGTTGCAACCAAACTTATTCTTTTTAATCCGCCTAAAATCACCAAAGAAGTAATTATAATTAATACAAAACCTATTGAAAGATTTGAACTAAAACTAATTGTAAAACCAGACGGTACCAATAAAATATCATTTATAGCTTGAGTTAACTGATTAACATTAAATAACGGCAAAACTCCAACCAAACCACTTAAACTAAACATTACCGCTAAAGGCTTCCACTTACTACCTAAACCTTCTGTAATAAAATACATTGGTCCTCCTTGAATTTCACCATTTGAATCTTTACCTCTATACATTATCGACAAAGTTGATGTGAAGAATTTTGTAGACATACCAATAATACCACTAATCCACATCCAAAAAATTGAACCTGGTCCACCAATACTAATAGCGACAGCTACTCCTGCTATATTACCCATTCCGACAGTCGCAGATAATGCAGTAGATAAGGCACTTAAATGACTAATTTGACCTATATCATTTTTGTCATCATACTTACCTCTTAAAATATCAATTGCATGAAAGAAATATTTAAATTGAATTAATCTAGAATAGATTAAAAGAAAAAGGCCACCACCAATTAAAACAAATAATAAAGGAAGACCCCAAAGAAATGAAGCTAAATCAGAGACAATAGATTCTATTTCATTCATAAGAGCTTAAGAAATTATCTACATTTGATTGTATGCGTTCAACAATACTTGAGGTATCACTTTTTCTAAATTTATCACCGGTAATGTTTTCATACAACTCTATATACCTATCGCTCACGAGATTAACATAATCATCTGACATAATAGGAACAGTTTGATTTTCTAATCCTTGAAAATTATTTTTAATTAACCATTGTCGCACAAATTCTTTCGATAGCTGTTTTTGAGGCTCTCCTTTTTGCTGTCTCAATTCATACCCATCTTTATAAAAATATCTAGAGGAATCAGGAGTATGAATTTCATCAATTAAAACAATTTTACCAGATTTAGTTCTGCCAAACTCATACTTGGTATCAACTAATATCAAACCTCTCTCTTTTGCAATTTGAGAACCTCTTATAAATAATTTAAAAGTATAATCTTCTAAAATTTCATAATCAGATTTTGATACAATTCCTTTTGCTATTATATCCTCTTTTGAAATATCCTCGTCATGTTCTCCAAAATCAGCCTTTGTGGCAGGTGTAATTATAGGGGTAGGGAATTTATCATTTTCTATCATTCCATCTGGCATTTGAACTCCACAAATCAAACGTTTACCTTTTTTGTATTCTCTAGCAGCATGGCCAGACAAATAACCTCTTATAACCATTTCAATCTTAAATGGATCGCAACAATGACCAATAGCTATATTTGGATCTGGGGTTGAAATCAACCAATTGGGTACTAAATCTTCAGTATCTTTCATCATTTTAGTTGCAATTTGATTTAAAATTTGACCCTTGTAAGGAATTCCCTTAGGCATTACCACATCAAATGCTGATAATCTATCCGAAGCTACCATTACAAGTAAATCATTTTTCAACTTGTAAACATCTCTTACCTTACCTTTATAAACTGAAAGCTGATTTTTGAAGTTAAAATCAGTTTTAATAATTGTTCTATTCATATTTTATTCCAAGTTTTCAATATTTTTATACGCATCAATAACATCTTTAACAAGCTTATGACGTACTACATCGCTATCATCTAAAAAAACCATTCCAACCCCTTTAACATCTTTTAATATTAACAAAGCTTCTTTTAAACCAGAAATTGAACGTCTAGGTAAGTCTACTTGCCCAGGATCACCAGTAAGTAAAAACTTAGCGTTTTTACCCATTCTAGTAAGAAACATTTTCATCTGTGCGTGAGTTGTGTTTTGTCCCTCGTCTAAAATAACAAATGCATTATCTAATGTTCGTCCTCTCATAAATGCCAGTGGAGCGATTTGAATAGTACCTTTTTCAATGTAATCATTTAATTTTTCTGTTGGTATCATATCCCTTAAAGCATCATATAGAGGTTGCATATAAGGGTCTAGTTTCTCTTTTAAATCTCCAGGAAGAAAGCCAAGGTTTTCTCCAGCTTCAATTGCAGGTCTGGTTAAAATAATTCTTTTAACTTCTCTATCTTTTAATGCTTTAACAGCTAGAGCAACACCTGTATAAGTTTTTCCAGTACCAGCTGGTCCAATAGCAAAAACCATGTCATTTTTAATAATACTATCGACAATCTTGCGTTGATTAATAGTTTTAGCTTTAATTGGTTTACCACCAACTCCGTGTAAAATAGCTCCATAACTCTTTTTAGAAGTTTTGACATCATTAATAGAATCACTTTTAATTAAAGCTTTTATTTCATTTTCGGAAATAGAATTATATTCTAAATAGTAATTAAAAATAATTTGGATTTTTGATTCAAATTCTAATAACAACTTATCATCTCCAAAAATCTTTATTTCATCTCCTCTGGTTATGATTTTCAACTTAGGAAAGCTAGATTTTATAAAATCTAAATTCTTGTTTCTTAATCCAAATAATTCTTTTGGATCTATATTTTTAATTTTTATTATTTTTTCGTTCAATAGAAATTTATGTTTATTGATTTTATAGAGATGATTTTATTAAATTTGTAATAAATGTACATAATTTTAAATCATATTTTTTAAAAAAAATATTAACAATTTATAAATGTCTATAGTAACTTTAACTACAGATTTTGGAACAAAAGATCACTTTATAGCTAATATTAAGGGGGCTATTTTGTCCGAACTACCTGAAGCTAACATTGTAGATATCTCACATCAAATTTCTCCATTTAACATTTTAGAAGCAGCTTATATAATTCAAAACTCATATAGTAGTTTTCCCTTGGGCACAATTCACATAATTGGAGTTGACTCAGAACTAAACCCTGAAAATAAACATTTGGTAGTAAAATTTGAAGGTCAATATTTTATATGTGCAGATAATGGAATAATGAGTATGGCTTGTCTAAATATAGAGCCTGAAAAAATTGTTGAAATAAATATTCATGATAAATTAATTACAAATTTCAGTGTTTTAGATGTTTTTGTCAAAGTTGCTTGCCATATCTCTAGAGGTGGTAAACTGGAAGTTATTGGTAAAAGTATTAGTAAAATTAAGTCCGTAAAAAATATTACTCCTTTTATTAATGATTCCAAAAATCAAATTATTGGTAACGTTATTTATATAGATAATTATGGAAATGTTATAACCAACATTACAAAATCATTTTTTAGAGAAATTTCAAAATCTAGAGAATTTGAGATTTCAGTCAGGAATTACAAATTCAAAAAAATACATTCAAAATATAGCGATATTGTAAATTTTTCAATTGATGAAAGCAAAAGAAATAATGATGGTCAAGCATTAGCAATATTCAATTCAAGCTTAAATTTAGAGATTGCAATATATAAAAGCAACCCTGTAAATTTCGGAACAGCTGCTTCATTAATGGGACTTAATATTTTAGATACAGTTACTATAAACTTCAAATAGTTATAAAAAAAACTGTTAATAAGTTTCTTTCCTTTATTTATTTGTTTACAATATATTTGTAAGAATAAATCCAAATTTCCAGAAATGAAATTTATTGTCTCTAGTGTAGCACTTCTAAAGAAACTGCAAATTGTTGGTGGGGTTATTAATTCTTCTAACACAATTCCTGTTCTTGATCATTTTCTTTTTGAACTAGAAGATTCTAGTTTAACTATTACTGCAAGTGATCTTGAAACAACAATGAGCACCACTATTGATGTTGATAGTGAAAGTAAAGGTAAATTAGCAATACCTTCTAAATTACTTTTAGATACTTTAAAAACATTTCCGGAGCAACCACTAACATTTGTTGTTCTTGAAAATAACATAATTGAGATTAATTCCAATCACGGAAAGTATGCATTAGCATACTCTGACGGAGAACAATTTCCTAAAACAATTCAACTAGACAATCCATCATCAACAAAACTCTCTAGCGATGTTTTACTTAGGGCAATAAACAACACATTATTTGCTGCTGGTAACGATGATTTAAGACCTGTTATGAGTGGTGTGTTTTTTCAATTATCTAACAATAATTTGACTTTTGTTGCAACAGATGCTCATAAATTGGTAAAATATACAAGATCGGATTTTTCAGCTTCAGAAACGGCAGAATTTATAATGCCTAAAAAGCCACTTAATCTACTTAAAACAATTCTTGGAGATAAAGAATATGAAGTTGAGGTTGAGTACAATAATTCAAATGCTAAATTCATATTACCTGAAACAATAATTATATGTAGATTAATTGATGGTAATTATCCCAATTATGAAGCTGTAATTCCTAAAGAAAATCCTAATGTATTAACAATTGACAGGGTTCAGTTTTTAAACTCTGTCAAAAGAGTCTCAATATTTTCTAATAAAACAACTCATCAAATAAGACTTAGAGCTGCTGGTGCTGAATTAAATATTTCTGCAGAAGACTTAGATTTTAGTAACAAAGCAGAGGAGAGATTAACATGTGATTATCAAGGGGATGATATACAGATTGGATTTAACTCGAGGTTTTTATTGGAAATGTTAAACAATCTTGAATCTTCTGAGATAAGGTTAGAAATGAGCCTACCTAATAGAGCAGGAATATTAAAACCAACTTCTGGAAATGCTGAAGGTGAAAGTATAACTATGTTAGTTATGCCAGTTATGCTGAATAGTTAGTTTTATTTTTTAAATACAACTAACCTGGCTTTATAACCAGTTGTAATCAACCATTTATTATTAGATAAATTAACCCCATTTTCATCGAAAACACTAAGCTGTGCTGTGTTAGGACTAGATTCACCTTCATTTAATGCGACAAATTCAATATTATTATAACCTTCAATAAGATCAATATCTATAGTATAGTAACTTCCAGTTAGGGTAATGTTGGGATGAATAACTATATTATTCAACAATAATTTAATTCTATCTCCATCGACATATTCATGATCTCTACACTTTACTATTATATATTTTGAATCAGTTTCTAATTCTCCTAAATAATAATCCTTTCTAAATTTTGTTGAGATAGAATTACCCTCCTTAAAAGTTTGCTTAATATCCCATGTAGGAGTTACCAAATCAGTTTGTTTTGTTATATCTAAATCAGGTTTTTTTAAGGCATTATTTAAATTGTAATTAAAAAAAGGAACCGCTAATTTATTAGTCAAACCTCGAACAAGTGGTACTTTAACTGGAAATGTATTTATAGGAATTTCATTGTCCTCTAATGATTTAACAATTAATGTTTTTACAGAGCTATCTTGTTGAGAATAAGACAAGTAATTTATGTAGATAAATAATAATAAAAAAAGTTTATATCTCATTAACTAAATAATAATTCTAACTTTGATAAAGATATTTAAAATTATCGTTTTGAAAATTTATATTAACAAATTTTTAATACAGCTATAGATGGATATAAATATAATATTGGGGTATGTAGGAGCTCTTTGTGTTGGGATAACTTTAGGCCTAATTGGAAGTGGTGGCTCTATTTTATCTCTTCCGATATTTGTATATCTATTTGGTTTAAACCCTGTAATAGCATCTGCTTATTCATTATTTACTGTTGGACTTACTTCACTAATTGGGTCAATAAAAAATATAAAACTCAAACTTATTGACATAAATACTGTAGTATACTTTTCATTCTCAGCTGCAATTTCTGTTTATCTAACCAGGAAATATTTAATTGATTTAATTCCAGATGAAATCGCAACAATTGGAAGCTTGATAATTACTAAGGAAAAATTCTTAATGTTATTTTTCTCAATTTTAATATATTTTGCTGGAATTGCTATGATTAAAAAAAGAATTAATAAAAGTCAAAATCAAAGAAGAAAGTCAAAATATGATAAAGGGTTGATTCTTTTAGAGGGTACTTTAGTTGGATTTATTACTGGACTAGTGGGCGCTGGAGGTGGTTTTATTATAATTCCTGTATTAGTTCTTTTCAGTAAGCTTAATATGAAAAATGCTATTGCAACCTCATTAGTAATTATATCAATTAAATCTTTAATTGGATTCATTGGAGACATTGAAAACCATGTTATAGATTGGGTGTTTTTATTGAAATTCTCATTGATTTCTATTATTGGAATTTACTTAGGACAAGCTATTGGCTTGAAAATCGATGGAAGTAAGCTCAAAAAAAGTTTTGGCTACTTTATAATTATTGTAGCGAGCTGTGTAATTATTTTGGAAATATATTAGTAATTAAAAATTCCATAAATAACCAAATACTAAGTTGTATTGAATGTATAAAAAGTTTTGACTAGCAGTATCAGATTTATTAGCTGTAGTCCTTATTGATGGTAAAGATGTATATCCACCTTTAAATTCTGTTTGAATAAAGAAATTCTTAAACAAACTAACGTTTAAACCTGTTAGAGCATGAACACCATAACCTGATAAGTAAAAATTATCGTTTCTATCATTTGTAAGTAATTTAGCATTCGTTTTAGGTAACATAAATCCAAGACCCAGTCCAGTAATTGTAGAAAACTTTATATTGTTTTGTTTTAGAAACATATTATGTTTTCGTATTTCAAAATTTACATAATTTAATCCATCACTGTGTTCAAATTGTAAAAAACCATCACTTATAGGAAGTAGAGTATTATCATATACACCATCGTATACAGTCCCAGAGTTTTCAATAAATCCTGAAATTCTAGATAGCTGATCTTGCTCCAATACATATTTCATATGATCTATTCCAAAAGAGATGTCAATATTATCTTTTATAAAATAACCAACTCTAAAATTATATTGTGGTATGGTAATTGAAGATGGATTCAAATATTTGTCGAATGTAAATGCAGTTTGCCTGTCTTGAGCGGAAACATTATGAATTGTAAAATCATAATTATCTCCTTTAAAATGAATATCAGATTTTGAATACCATGACCAATTCCAACCCCAATATGTATAAAAATCTCCTTTATTATAGTCAGCTGTATTTTGAGCTGAAGAATTTTTAAAAAATGTAAGTGATAAACATAAAAAAAGAAGTCTAATTGACGATATATTCATTATTAATTGTTAAAATTCTCGGCAAATATAACGTTTAGTTAATATATATCATTAGAAACAAAAGTATGTTTACAAAAAATAAAAATTATGAGAAAATTATTAGTAATATTTACATTAATATTATCAAGTTGTAATCCACTAAAAGACATTTCTACAGATGGACTGACTTACGATGGTACAAACGTCTTTTATAAAGGTGAATTGTGTGCAACATATTCTGCAATTGAGATTGCATTAGACAACAACAAAGTTGTTAGAGAGGTTACTTATTTGATTACTGAGCCAAGGTTTAATGCCCAAGCTTTGTCAGTAATTAAACTAATTAGTCAAAAAAATCCTAGCTTAGAAGTAGAGGTTGAATTAAAGGAGCAAAGATAATTTTATTTAAAATTTTGTATATTTATAATAATAAATTAATTAAAATATTATGAAAAAATTAAAAACAATTTTTACAATTTTATTATTTGCTACTATTATATATTCCTGTAATAATTCTACTGGTATTGTAGTAAGTGATGAAGAAAATGCAAAGTTTCAAGCTCAAATTGAAACTTTCAAAACATTTACAGATGGATTCTTAAATGAAGATATTGACCTTTTAATGAGTGTAATGGCTGATTCTGTGCAATGGAGTCCTCCTAATTATAATGGAAATCAACTTATAGACTCTGATGGCTTACGTGCTGCTGGAATAAGTTATTTTGAAGGTTTTGATGGAATAACTTTCAACGAAGGTGATGGTTTGGTAGGATCTGACAATGGATTTTGGTCTGGCTCACTTTATTCTGCAGGGGAAACTAACACTGACCCAAGCGTAATGAGAGTTTATGGAACATGGTCAATGACTCATACAGAAACAGGTGCTCCAGTTTTCAATAAATGGTATGGCGTCTTAACATTTAACGAAGATGGCAAAATTGCTGTTTTTTCTGATTGGATGGATGTAAATGGTATGCAAGTACAAGTAAATAATTATGTAGAATCTAATAAACAATAGCTATGAGAAATTTTATATCAATAATTTTATTTACTGCATTACTATTTAGTTGTAATAACTCTGCAGTAAACAATCTAGTCGATTCTGTGACTCCTGAACCTGAAATAGTCACTGTTGAAGTACAACCTTCAACTGGTGAGCCTGACGGCCCACATACGTCTGTAGAATGGAGAGTTTGGGCGTATAGTACAGCTGCTCCATCATTTATTGCTGAAAATTGTTCTGTAATGGCAATGGACGGTACAATGCTTAGAGTAGGTACTAATGGATGGACTGCGATGGCTGCCAATCCTAGAGGAATGTCTGATCCTGAAAATGGATGGAAAGATGCTCATGAAGCAATGCCTATGGTTGGCGATGGTCCAGCAATGCAATGGGCAATGGCTTATATGGGTGGAAAAACACCAAAAATGGATACAGATGGATGGGCATGGATGTTACATGGAGATATGGGTGAAGATAATACTAAACACCTTGTTTTTAACAAAGAAGATGCTGCTGAAGGTCAATGGATCGAATCTGGAGCACATTTAATGTTATTTCCAAAAGATCCTGCATCATTAGATGGACAAACTACCGATTTCAATTCTGGAGCTCCTTACGTAATGTTTAAGGGTACTGGATATGATCATTTAATGATTCCTGTTGAAGGATATTATGATTATCAAGATCCGAAGTAAACAAACTTAATCTTTAGATAAAAAAAAACCCGTAAGTAGTACGGGTTTTTTTTTATTTCAGAAATTTAAAAAATAAGTTTAATTGAGTTTAATAATTTTATTAAAATCATTAATGTCTGTAGCTCCTTCTGTATTAAATAATAATACATTAGATGAAGAATTTAAATTAATATGTTTTCTCAGTCTATCAAAAGTTGAATCTGAAATAACTTTCAGTAATCCAGCTAAACCAGCTGCACCAGATTCGCCCGAAATAATTCTAACATCATTATCCTTGGGATAATAATATTTATTCATTGCCTTTATCACATAATCATCACTAATTATAATCGATGCATCACATCCGTTTTTTATTATATCCCATCCGTTTTTAGAGGGAATTCCACAGTTTAAGCCAGCCATTATAGTTTTATAATTACCATTTGGTGAAGATCTGTAACCTAAATTAAATGACTCAAAAATTCCCGCAGATTCTATAGGTTCAACAAATACAATTTTAGGTTTATCAGCTTTATATTTATTAAGAAAGTACCACACGCATGATGCTGGCCAACTTCCAACTCCACATTGTAAAAATATTATATCAATTTTACTATTATAATTTAATTCCATTTGATTTTCTAATTCATGAAAATGGGTTAAATACCCAGACATTATTAGAGATGGAATTTCTTCATAATTTTCCCAGGAAGTATCTTGAATTAAGGTCCAATTATTTTCTAAACTCATTTTTTTAGCATAGTCACAAGTCTTTTCATAATTCATTTTTAGCTTATAAACTTCTGCACCTTCTTTAGAAATAGCATTCATTCGTAAATTTGTAGTATTCTCTGGTACATAAACAACACATTTTTTATTCTCTTTTCTTGCAGACCAAGCTACTGCCCTACCATGATTACCATCAGTTGCAGTACAAAAAGTAGTAATATTAGATTCATGATTTAAAAGGTGATTAACTGCATAGGAAGCGCCAAGTACTTTAAAAGCATTCAGACCAAACCTTTCACTTTCATCTTTAACAAAAAGATTGTTAATTTTTAACTCTTTTGCAAGAGACTTTAAACTAACTAAAGGCGGGCAATTATAATCCTCCAAATTAGTATGAAATTTCATCGAACTACTATTTGCCAGGATTTCAGTAGAAATAGTAGGAATTATTTTATTATTGGGATGATTTAAAAAAAAGTCTTTCAAAATTTAAATAATATTTAAGTACAGATTTAAATAAAATTAAAAAATATTTGTGTGTATTAATAACTTCGTTAAGTTAATATAAATAAAGACTACAAATTATCTTCTTGATCCTCTTCTAGGAAATCCTTTATTTGGGTTTCTTGACCTATGCTTTACTCTAGATCTTTGTATTTTTTCGGCTGGAACATAATTTGGATCAGGCTCGAATCCTTCTACTGTGGTAATCTGAATTCTATTTCCTATTAACTTTTCAATGTCTTTTAAATAATTTTTTTCATCAACAGAGACTAATGATAAGGCTTCTCCTTTTGCTCCTGCTCTACCTGTTCTTCCTATTCTATGAACATAATCTTCAGGAATATTTGGAAGTTCAAAATTAATTACGTGTGGGAGTAATGGAATATCTAAACCTCTTGCTGCTATGTCAGTAGCTACTAAAACTTCAACTGCACCACTTTTAAAACCAGAAAGAGCTTTTGTTCTTGCACTTTGACTTTTATTTCCATGAATTGCAGCTGCTTTTATATTAGATTTAATCATTTTCTTACATAAATTATTAGCTCCATGTTTAGTTCTTGTAAATACTAATACTTGAAACCAGCCACCTTCTAAAATTAGTTTTATAATTAAAGAAGCTTTCTTATTTTTATCAACTCTATAAGCTTTTTGAACAATTGCCTCAACTGTAGTATTTTCAGGTGTTGCTTCTACAATTTCAGGATTATTTAATATTTGTTTAGCTAAAACTTTAATTTCTTTAGAAAATGTTGCTGAAAATAATAGATTTTGCCTTTGTCTTGGAATAATACTCATTATTTTATCTAAATCTCTTTTAAAACCCATATCTAACATTCTATCAGCTTCATCCAAAACTAAAATATTTACATTTGAAAGAAACAATACTTTTTGATTTACTAAATCCAGTAATCTTCCCGGTGTTGCTATTAAAACATCAACACCTTGACGAAGTGTAGCTACTTGAGGTCTTTGATTAACCCCTCCAAATATTACAGTAGAACGTAAATTAAGATGTTTACTGTATTCTAAGACGTTATCATAGATCTGAGCAGCTAATTCTCTTGTTGGGGTTAAAATCAATGCTCTAATATTTCTTTTTCCATTTGAACTGTTAGATGACAACCTCTGTAATAAAGGCAGAGTAAATCCTGCAGTTTTGCCTGTTCCTGTTTGAGCAGATGCTAAAATATCTCTTCCATTTAAAATTAATGGAATTGCTTTTTCTTGAATTGGAGATGGCTCCTGGTAGCCTTTTTCTTTTACTGCTTTTAATAAAGAAGGTAATAGACCTAAATTGTCAAAATTCATATATGTGTTTATTTAAACTAGTGCAAAGATACAATATCATATATGGTTAAATGAATTAATCAATCTTAATAGGTTATATAAATAAATTTAAAATTATTAATGAGTTTTTGTTTACTTTTAATTAGTTACAAAAAAAGATATAATTGGAAGGATTTGTTGAATGGGGTTATTTAGGACTATTTATCGCTAGTTTTTTAGGTGCGACAATTATTCCTTTTAGCTCAGAACTGGTATTTAGTCTTTTGATTATTAAAGGTTATGACTTCAATTTGAGTCTTTTAGTTGCAACAACTGGAAATTGGTTAGGTGGGTTAAGTAGTTATTTCTTAGGCAGATTAGGTAAATGGAGTACTTTAGAAAAGTATTTTAGACTCAAAAAAGAAAAAATAGTTAAGTTTAAAACCAATATTGATAAATGGGGTAGTTTATTAGCCTTTTTTTGTTGGCTTCCAATAATTGGAGATCCAATTGCAGTAGGTTTAGGTTTTTTTAGAACAAATTATGTCCTTGTAGCAATATGGATGTTTATAGGAAAACTTATTAGATATATTGTGTGGGCATTTATTACTTATTGGGGAGTATCAATTTTCTAAATACAAATTAATTTAAAAGATTAAATAGCTCCTCGGAAGATAAAATTGTAGCAAATTCTTCACTCAAATTTGCCAAAGAAGTATTGTAAATAATTTCACAATCTATCATTTCACCATTTAATCCTAAAGTATTATATGCTGCTGTAGCATCAGAAATTAAATAGGTTTGATATCCTAAGTTTCCTGACATTCTAACTGTTGTAGAAATACAATGATTTGTTGTCATTCCAACAAATACTAACGAGGTCACATTTAAATCGTTTAAAATACCACTTAGATTAGTACCTATAAAACCACTATTAACCTTCTTTGTAAGTACAGTTTCAGATTTCAAAGGGATGACATGATCATTAAATAAAAAACCTGGTTTGGATTCATGAAGTTTAGAGTCAGGGTTAGTTGAACTATGTCTAATATGTATAACTGGAAGATTAAGCTCTCTCCATTTATTTAATATAAGTCCACACACTCGTTCAGCATTAATATTGTTTCTTTTAAAACCTGGATAATCTTTGTCTAAAAAAGCCTTTTGTACATCTACAAGTATTAGCGCTGTATTGTTGTTGATTTTTTTCATTGTTGAAAATTAAAAAAAAATTATTTAATCTCATTTAGTAACTCAAAGTGACTGCTTGGCATATCTCTAACTTTATCTGCTAAATTTTTCATCTTCAAGTAAGAGTCTTTTAAATTATTATCTGGAGCTATGTAATTAAAATTCTTGTGTCTCCAGAAAGCAACACCTGCTGCAGCATAAACAATTAACGGCTGCAGAGCTTGTTTTTCAGCTTTGATAAGTTTATTTATGCTGTTGTATCCTTTTAAAATTAAAGAAGCTCTTAAAAAGTCAATATTTTCATCTCTACTACAAAGACTAATGATCAGTATAGCTATATCAAATAATCTGTAATAATAGCTTGCCTCTTCAAAATCCATAATCGTAGCTTTTGATTTTTTATCATTTACAATTATATTACTAGCAAAAATATCAGAATGAATAAATGCTTTTGGTAAATCTGATGTTATATGATTGTTAATGTAACTACTAGTCCTTTTAAGCCAAAGATCAAATGATGAATTTAGTGCGTATTGTTCAACCTCACTAAATCGCTCTATTCCACACCAAATAATTTCTCTCAGAAAATCCGGAGGTTTAATATTATGTAAAGTTGCGGTATCTTTACCAATTTCCTCTAACAAATGGTTAGGTAAATCAGTCATAATACTTCCTTTAATAAAACTTTTTAACATAACAGGTTTATCCTTAAATACAGAAATGCTTTTATTATTTGTAGTAAAAATAATTTCAGATGTTTCAAAGGAATTTTTTTTTAGATAGATCAGTAATTTGGTAAGATCTTGAGTCTCCTTTACAGTCTTTTGTTCTGAAATGGTTAATACAAAAGTTCCAATTTCAGAATCAATTTTATAATTAGTGTTTTCGGAACCACCATCTAAAATTTTAATATTTTTTATTATAAAAATTGAATATAGTTTTAATATTTCAAGAATTTCATTGTTACTTAAAACTGAATTGTGAGCCATTTTTATAATTTTACATGGTTTGAATTTGATATTTTAATATGATTATAAAGACTTAAACAAAATAAAGCGATAGCACCCCAGATTACATAGATAAAGTGTGAGGAAGGTATCCACATATAAGCTAAAACTAAATTTGAAAATAACAATACACCCAGAACTATTAAAAATCGTTGTCTAAAACTATCTATTTTCAAAAATTCATCAGAAGAAAAAGACAAAAGAGAAAATCCTATTCCAAGAACATAGAGTCCCAAAAATCTATAAATTTGTGTCAGATATGCACTAAGGGTATAATTTCCATCAATTAAAAAAAGATCTACAAAGGTCATTTTTAATCGTTCCTCGTTAGCTACCTGATCTAGCATCCATGGCTCCGAGCTTACCAACCATCTTAACCCTGAAATACAAAGTGAAATGCTGATTAAAATTAAAGGATATCTAATATTTTTTATTGATTTATTTGTCATAATAAGTTTATTTATATAATATTTAAGTTATGAAAATAGATTAGATTATAAAAAATAATATCAATTACAATTAAAAACACATGAAAAAATTCACTGTTCTCTTATTATTATCAAATATTCTGCTTTTTTCCAATAAATCTGTAGCACAAAACAATACTAATGATCAAAAATATATTTATAAGAAAGGAGATTATAACGGAATTGGAAAGTGGTATATGGATAGAGAAATTGCATACGTAATGGGGTATGAAGGAATTGGTTGGCTTGAGCGATCCGAACGCGAAAAAGAAGAAAACGTTTCAAAATTAATTCAAAACATGGGTATAAAACCCAATGATACTATTGCAGATATTGGAGCAGGCTCAGGTTATCATGTGTTTAGAATGGCACCTATAGCTAAAAAAGGTATGGTGTATGCAGTTGATATCCAACCTGAGATGTTAATGGCAATTGAAAACAGTAAAGAAACTAGCAAAATAAAAAATATTGAAACAATTCTAAGTAGTGAAAAAAGTGTGTATTTATCTAAAAATTCAGTTGATAAAATTTTAATGGTTGATGTCTATCATGAATTTAGTTTGCCGATAGAAATGATAACGTCCATCAAAAGCGCCTTGAAGCCTAAAGGGGAGTTATTCTTAATAGAATATAGAGCAGAAGACCCAAATGTACCAATTAAAAAAATACACAAAATGAGTGAGAAACAAGCAGTTAAAGAAATGAATGCTGCTGGCTTTAAACTAAAAAAAAATATCAATAATTTACCCTGGCAACATTGTATGATTTTTGTAAAAAAATAAATATTTCTCTTTTAAAATAAAACTACAGATTTAATTTTATCGTATTTAATAAGACTTAAGTCTTTTACAATTAAATCTGCTTCTGAATAGTCTTGATTTTTAGAGTGAATACTATCAAAACCTATACAGTAAATCCCAGCAGCTTTTGCAGCCTTTACTCCGTTAGTAGAGTCTTCTATTACTATGCATTCATCTTTTTTAAAACCTGATGATTCAGCAGCTTTAATAAATATTTCTGGGTGTGGCTTTGAGGCATGTAGATCTGCACCACTGAGCTTGGCAGTAAAGTACTTATCTAAATTAAATCTTTTAAAAATATTATTAATTGTTAACATTGAAGCAGAAGATGCCAAAACAAGTATTAAGTCATTTTTTATATAATCTTTTATTAAATCTAAAACTCCATCAATTAATTTGAAATCTGTATCATTCTCAAAAATATATTTAAAGTGCTTTCTTTTTAAATTAACTAAATATTGAGGTGGATTAGGTAATGAAAAATCATCACAAAGAATTTTACAAATTTTTAAAGTTGACTGACCAGTAAAAGACTCAAATAATGTTTCAGAAACATCAATACCGACATCATAAAACATCTTATAATATGCTTTTTTATGCAAAGGTTCACTGTCTACGATTACACCATCCATATCAAACAAAACAGCTTTTAACATGATTTTTTTTATAAATTTATGGCAATTATTTTTAAATAAATACATATAAGATGTATATTAGAAAACTAATCCTAAAAATAAATAAAATGAAAAATCTTATTATGTTGGTTTGTCTTTGTGTTTTATCATCATGCAACCAACCAGCTCAAAACCCAGATTTTGAAAAAAATGTTGAACTAGCAAAAAATTACTTTGAAACATTTACTGCTGAAAATTCAATTTCTGATTTATTGTCAGATGATGTTGAATGGAGAAGTTGTTTCTATGGTGCTCCAGCTATGAATAAAGAACAAACAATTGAATATGCTAAAGGTTGGCAAGGTGCAATGGAAAACATTACATACACAGCAGAAAACTTTTTACCTGGTGTTGACCCAGAAACTGGACAGTTAAATGGTAGCGTTAGAACTTATGGAACTTGGACAGGAACTAATACAGCGTCTGGTAAAAGTTTTGAAATTTACATGTATCACTATTTCACATTTAATGAAGAAGGAAAAATCATTAATTCAGGAGATTTTGGAGACGCCACTGGTCTGATGATGGCTGTTGCACCTGATGCAGCTGAATAATTAGATACTTCAATAATTTTAAAAAAAACCTAATTAAATAATAATTAGGTTTTTTTTTATTGGTTTAACAAATTGCACGATTTTAAATGTTAATTATGAAAAAAATATTTATTTACTCAATCTTAATTAGTTTTTTTACTGCTAGCTGCGACAATAGTGATAATGAAACATTTTGTTCTCAAAACGAAAACGCAATCACTTTATCCCACGACAATATTACAAGAGAATACATTTTGTATGTACCACAATCTTACAGCAATCAAGCCGTACCATTATTATTTAATTTTCATGGTTTTGGGGATACCGCTGAACAATACATAAATTATGCAGATATGCGTTCATTAGCAGAATCAGAACAATTTATTTTAGTTTATCCACAAGGTAGTTGCTTAGATGGGTCTTCCCACTGGAACTCATGTCTTGTTGAAGGAGATAATAAAAGTACAGCAGATGATTTAGGGTTTGTAGAAGCTATGATTGATGATATTTCATCAAATTATAATATTGATTCTGAGAGGTCATGAATGGTTTAACAATTCTTTTCAGGGTCAAAACACCAGCGAGTTAATTTGGAATTTTGTGTCTAAATATAATATTAATGGGTTAATAGAATAAGTTCTATAACCCTTTAAAAAATCCTAAAATGACTAATAAAAATTTAAAAAACCACAAACTTGAAGGCTTATACAGGTCATACCACCAGAATGGGAAATTACAACAAGAAGGAAATTATTTAAATAACAAAAAACATGGACTCTGGAGAGTATACAATGATAACGGTCAATTAGAGCAAGAAGTAAATTGGAAGCACGATATTCATGACGGAATAACTAAATTTTATAATAATAATGGCCAATTAGAAATTGAAGAAAATATAAAAAATGGTAAACGTAATGGTATTTTAAAATGGTTTCATGAAAATGGAAAGGTTTACAGAGAAGGTAATTTTAAAAACAATAAAGAAGATGGAGTTTTTAAATATTATGATGAAAACGGAAAATTGGAGAAAGAAATTATATACCAAAAAGGTGATATAATAATTTAATTAAAATCACAAAACACTTCTAATAAGCAATTTCAGGGTCAATTATTTTAAATTCTTTAAATTTTTGTAATAAAAAATCAGCATATCTAATAAAACCTAAATCTGTAAAATGTACAGAGTCAACTGTCCCCTCTTGATCCAAACCTAAAGCATTATTACTTTCAATGTAATAAATATTCTCGTATCCATTATTAATCATTTTTTCATACTCAGTTCTTAATGCTGAATTCATTGCTATGTTTTCCTTTTGTTTGTTGTTATCTAATATCGAGACAGAGGAAACAAATAATTCAACAAAAACTATTGGTGCTTTAGAATTATTTTCTCTAATCTTATCAACTAATGGAATTGTTTTTGTTGTTACATTTTTTGCAGGATACATATTTGGCATACATTCGATAACATAAAG
>JADHRR010000034.1:0-8822 GCA_016777305.1 Flavobacteriaceae bacterium | reverse complement strand
GCAATGATGGGATGGAGTATGGCAACAGCTACTGGTCTCATTGTTTCAGAAATATTAGAGAAAAAAAAGCTTTCATTAAATATTGAAAGTTATTCGCCAGACAGAAAGTTTTAATGATTTAAATTCATATAATCTTCACTAAATACGGTATCTAAACAACTAATTAAATAATCAGAATTTTCTATACTGAATGTTAAAGGAGGTTTTATTTTTATTACATTTTTATCTAATCCATCACTACTTAAAAGAATTTTAAATTCTTGCATCCTATTAATTAAGTACTTTGTTTGTTTCGGTAATGGTTCTAAAAGTTTTGTAGCTAATTCAAAACCTAAAAACAAACCTTTTCCACGAATTTGAGCGATTATTGGATATTTTTTAGAAAGTTTAGTGATTTTTTTAATTAAGTAATCACCTGTTTTTTTTGCATTTAACTGTAAATTTTTTAATTGTATTTCATTTAGTACTTCATTTGCTGTAGCACATGAAACAGGATTGCCTCCAAAAGAACTAAAAAATTCCATTCCATTGTTAAACTTGTCTGCAATTTTCTTTTTACAAATTACTGCTGCAACTGGATGTCCATTACCAAAAGACTTTCCAATTGTAACTATGTCAGGTACGACGTCATGCAGTTCAAAGCCCCAAAACTTTTCACCAACTCTACCTAAACCAGTTTGTATTTCATCAGATATGCATATTCCTCCTTCACTTTTTATGATTTTATAAACATTTTTCAGAAAATTTTCAGGTAATTCAATTTGACCACCACAACTAATAATAGGCTCAAGTAATAATGCACCAACTAATTCACCATTACTTTTCATTTTTTTGATTATTTTTTCTATTTCATTTACATACTTAAGTCCACAATTATTCCCTCTATGTTTTCCTCTAAACTCATTTGTTAAAGGAAAAGTATATGTGTTTTTTGATTCACCATTACCACCTTTATTAGAAAACTTATAATGACTGAGCTCTATGCATTTACTGGTACTGCCATGATATCCTCCTTCGCTAACCAAAATATTTTTTCGGCTTGTAAAATTCTCAGCCATTCTTATTGCAAGTTCATTTGCTTCACTTCCAGAGTTTACAAAATAAACAACCGATAGCTCTTTTGGGAAAAATGACAATAAATTTTCTGTTAATTCAATGATGTTTTTATGTAAATATCTAGTGTTAGTATTTAATAAAGCGATTTGATTTTGAGCAACTTTCACAACATTTGAATTTTCATGACCTACATGAGCAATATTATTTAAAGTATCTAAGTATTTTTCACCGTTAAAATCTATTAAATAAATACCATCACCCTTTGATATATATAAGGGTTTGTCATATTGTAGACTCAAGTTTTTACCCAAATGCCTTTTACGATAATTAATTATTTTTTTTAAATCTATATTCTCATATGACTTTAAGTTCTTGCTTCTAAAAATAAGATTAGGATCAGGGCATAAACTTTTAAAAATTTCTATTTCTGAATAATAACTAACACCAGGAAAATCTTGTATATAGTTTAGTTTTGACAATAGTAATTGAAAATGTAGGTGTGGCACCCAGTTTCCATTTTCAAGTTTATTTCCAACAAATCCAACTAAGTCACCTTTTTTTAAAAAATCTCCCTCATTGTAATTGAATTTTTTTGGTGATAAATGACCAAATAGTGAATAGAACGAAAAATCATTTATTTTATGTTTTATAATAATTAACCCTCCGTAACCTTTTTCATTTTTATCTATTGAAATTGTGTCAACAACACCATCAAACAAGTTTGATATTTCAACCCCTTCATTAACCCAGAAATCAACACCCAAATGAATGGTTCTGTGTTCTATTCCATAATTACTTTCCCGTTTATAATTTTCTGTGTCATATAATTGTCTAGGTTCTAAATATCCACCAGAGATAATTTTATAGGGATTTTGTTGTTGTAAATAGTTAATTTTATTTTCAAATAAAACAAGGTCTTTAAAATTCTCAGATAACCCTAACCATTCACTATTTACACTAAGATCTAGTTCAAGAAATTTATTTTTGTTTATTGACGGAAAGAGATCTATGATGTTTATTTTTTGATTAGCAGCCCATGTATTAAAATTCATTTGATTTGGGTGAGGTGTTAAATCACATGCCTGTCTGAAACTATAATATGCAAACTCCCCATCAATATTATACCATTTATGTATTAGGTCCCATGCACTATCTTCACTAATTAATAAATATTTATTTTCCTTAAATTTAGTTTTGTTTATTGCAGATTTTGTTAATGAAACTACCAACCTCATTCCAATTAAATTATATAAGTGATATAGTTCGTTATCAAATAGCTTATAACTTTTATTATAACCTCGAACTACGCTGATTGCAGATGATAATGGATTTGTGCAATTCATTATAGCATAGGTGCATGTCACCGCCAAATCATTTATAGTTTGACTTTTTAAGGTGTCACCAAAATCAATAATTCCTTTTACATCTGGGTTAACCAACTTTTTTGTAATTATAATATTGTGGTCATTGATGTCATTATGAATAAACGATTTTCTTAAAGTTTCGTAGGAAGCAAGATCATTTGAAAAACAATCTTGAAAGTATTGAATCACTTTTAACTTCTTTTTAGTGTTAAATAATTTTAAATAATTAACAGTCCACAGAGATTTTGCAAGATCCCAATCGGTATTATAATTGCTGTCAATAATCTTTAAACTTTTTAACGACTTAGTTAATTTTCCAGCTGATCGACCTAGTTTTTTTCTTAATGTGTTAGTTATTGGATTTGCTTCGGACCATAATCTGCCCTCTATCCACGAGTTTAGTCTGAAAAACCTTTTCTCATCACTTTCATCATAAAAAAAGGAGATTGCATCTCCATTTTTATTTAATAATTGCTTTGGATATACTTTTTTTTCTGAAGCTTTATTTAGTTTGTTTAATATTTTCTCTTGAAATTTTGCAAATTTAATATCAGTACCATGATTATATACTTTTAAATAGTATTGCGAATTATTTGCAGAAATTTTGAAATTTAGATCTAATTCACCATTTAACTTTGTAGCATTTCCTTTAATGCCATAGTATTCTTTGACTAATTTTTGAACTAGATTTATTGAGATTTCTTTTTCAGATTTTTTCACTCATTTTTATTTGATATCCATAAATCATAGTAGTATTTATAAAATAAAGGAATAGTTTCAATTCCTTTAAAGAAATTAAATAGCCCAAATTTTTCATTTGGAGAATGAATTGCATCTGAGTCAAGGCCAAAGCCCATTAAAATAGATTTACTTCCAAGGACTTTTTCAAATAGCGGAACAATAGGAATACTACCACCACTTCTTTGAGCTATTGGTTTAGATCCAAATGCTTCTAAATATGCTTTTTCTGCTGCTTGATATTCAATGCTATCAGATTGATTCACGTATGCTTCACCGCCATGATGAGGAGTAACTTTTACTTTTACTCCATTAGGAGCAATTTTATTAAAATGATCACTAAATAATTTTGTTATATTTTCGGATTTTTGATTTGGAACAAGCCTCATTGAAATTTTAGCATAAGCTTTACTCGCAATTACTGTTTTCGCACCTTCTCCTATATATCCACCCCAAATTCCATTTACGTCCAATGTAGGTCTATATGAATTTCTTTCGTTAGTTACATATCCTTTTTCCCCATAGGTACTATTTATATCAATTTCAGATTCATAATCTTCTTTAGAAAAAGGAATTTTAGAAACCTCTTTTCTTTCGCTTTCAGTCATCTTTAGAACATTGTCATAAAACCCTGGTATGGTGATTTTGTTATTTTCATCGTGAAGAGATGAAATCATTTTTGATAAAATATTAATGGGGTTAGCCACAGCTCCGCCATACAATCCCGAGTGAAGGTCTCTGTTTGGGCCAGTAACTTCAACTTCTACATAACTTAACCCTCTCAGTCCAGTTGTTATTGAAGGGATATCATTTGCAATCATACCTGTGTCTGAAATTAAAATAACATCATTACTGAGCTTTTCTTTATTTTCATTTATAAATTTTTCTAAATTTACACTTCCAACTTCCTCTTCACCTTCGATCATAAACTTGATATTACATTTTAATTTATCAAATTTTTTCATGTATTCAAATGCTTTTAAGTGCATAAACATTTGACCTTTATCATCACAGGCTCCTCTAGCATAAATAGCTCCTTCGGGATGAATGTCTGTTTTTTTTATAATTGGATCAAAGGGTGGGTTATCCCACAATTCTATAGGATCAGCAGGTTGGACATCGTAATGACCATAAACTAAAATTGTTGGGGCAGATTTATTAATTATTTTATCTGCATAAACAATTGGATGTCCAGCAGTTTCAATTATTTCAATATTCTCACATCCTATATTTTTAAAATTATCTTTTAAAAATATAGCAGCATCTTTAACATCTTGTTTAAAACTACTGTCAGCACTAACAGATTTTATCTTTAATAAATCAAATAATTCATTTAATATTCTGTCCCTATTGTTTCCTATAAATTGTTTTATTTCCTTCATATTGTAAAAGTACAAAACATGATAAACTTTTTATTTAAGAAACATCTAAATTTCAAAGTATTGTTTATATTAGCATTCCAAATTGCGGGCGTGGTGGAATTGGTAGACACGCTAGACTTAGGATCTAGTGCCGCGAGGTGTGAGAGTTCGAGTCTCTCCGCCCGCACTTTTTAATTTTTCTCTATAATTCAACACTTCATTAATGAATACTGTTAAAGATTTACTAGAAGTTTTACTTTTAGATAAAAAAGAAGATTTTTTTATAGGTAAAAGTGAAACAGTTGGTAGCTTAAATGTATTTGGTGGGCAAGTTTTAGCCCAATCTTTGAATGCAGCCTATCGAACTATTAAAAATGGCAGAATATTACATTCTCTACACTCTTATTTTTTAGAACCTGGAGATTTATATAAATCTATCAGATATTTAGTAGATGAAACTAGAGACGGAGGTAGTTTCTCTACAAGAAGAGTCACTGCAGTTCAGGGTGAAAAAACTATTTTTATCTTAGCAGCTTCTTTTCATAAAATTGAGTTTGGATTTGAACATTTTCGTAAAATGGAAAGAGCAATTACCCCTCCAGAAGAATTAAAAAGTTGGAGTGAACTTGCAGAAAAAAATGCTAATTTCATGCCTTTTAAACTAAAGAGTTTTTTAAGTGTAGAGCGCCCTATTGAGTTTAAACCAACTAATATTCTAAACCTATTTAGTAATACTAATCTTCCCCCAACAATAGACGTTTGGTTTAAATTAAAAGGTGATATTCCAAATTTTACAATTGAAATTAAGCACCAGATATTAACTTATATTTCTGATTATAATTTATTATGGTCATCAATCCTTCCACATATGAAAAAGGTTAGTTTTTCAGAAATTCAAATGGCCAGTTTGGATCATGCAATGTGGTTTTACAGAGATTTTGACTTTAATGATTGGCTACTTTATTCAATTGAAAGTCCTAACTCTGGTAACGCGAGAGGTGTTGCTCAAGGTCATATTTATACAAGAACAGGAACTTTAATTGCATCTGTTGTTCAAGAAGGTTTAGTTAGACCTTTAACTAAATAATAATAATTTTAACTTACTATATTTGTATTAATTAGCTAAATGAAAAAAGAAGATTTTATTTACAATGATAATTGTGAAACTCCATTAAATGGTAGTTCTCATTGGGAATCCCCAAGTAATATTGCTTTAGTAAAATACTGGGGCAAATCAGATGTTCAAATACCTAAAAATACTTCTATTAGTTTTACATTAAATAAATGTTTAACAAGTACAAAACTTGAATTTGTTAAGAAAACAAATAGCTCAGAATTAATAGATTTTGATATTTATTATGATGATAAACTCAAAGAAGATTTCAAACCTAAAATCCAATCTTTTTTTGATAAAATAATTAAATATTGCCCTTATATTTTAAACTATAAATTTAAAATAAACACATTTAATACATTTCCTCACAGTAGCGGGATTGCTTCATCTGCAAGTGGTATAAGTGCATTAGCACTTTGTATCATGTCACTTGAACAACTTATTAATCCAAAGATTACAGATGAATATTTTTTCATGAAGGCATCTTTTCTAGCTAGACTTGGTTCTGGCAGCGCTTGTAGGAGTTTGAAAGGAAGAATTAATTTATGGGGTTATCATTCATCTTTTAGTACTAGTTCTAACTTATATTCTATAGACTTTCCAAATAAAGTTGATGATGTTTTCAATACTTATCATGATGCGGTATTACTAGTTGATAAAGGAATTAAAACAGTTTCTAGTACTGCAGGTCATAATCTTATGAATAATCACCCTTTTGCTGATAAAAGATTTCAAATTGCACAAGAAAATATTGATAAGTTATCTACTATTTTAAAAAATGGAGACACTAATGAATTTGTTAAAATTGTTGAGAATGAGGCTTTAATGTTACATGGTTTAATGATGACTAGTAATCCATCTTATATTCTTATAAAACATAAAACATTACAAATAATTGAAAGTATTCGTGAATTTAGATTGAAAAATAAAATTCCTGTTTGTTTTACTCTCGATGCTGGGGCAAATGTTCATGTTTTATTTCCCGATAAATATTCAGATGAAGTTTACGATTTTATCGAAAGCAAATTAAAAATGTATTGTGAAAATAATTCATATATCAAAGATTGTGTTGGTTTTGGTGCTAAACAATTGTAAATTTGGCTAATTAAAATTATTATGAAAGGGCCATTGTTTTATTCTAAAATACTATTGTTCGGAGAATATGGTATAATAAAAGATTCAAAGGGTTTGTCTATTCCATATAACTTTTACAATGGAGCTCTTAAAATAATTGATATAAACACTTCTTTAGCTAAAGATTCAAACACTAAGTTATTTAAGTTCTATGACTATTTAAAAAAGTTAAATAGTCCTTTAGTAAATTTTAATTTAGATAAATTTCATAGTGATTTAAAATTGGGAATGTATTTTGATTCTTCTATCCCTGAGGGTTACGGAGTTGGTAGTAGTGGAGCGTTAGTAGCTGCTATTTATGATTATTATGCAATTGATAAAATAACTGTCTTAGAAAATTTAACAAGAGAAAAGCTTTTAAAATTAAAAGAGGTGTTTTCCACTATGGAGTCTTTTTTTCATGGTAAGTCTTCTGGTTTAGACCCTTTAAACAGTTATTTAAGCATCCCAATTCTTATAAACTCTAAAAAAGATATTAAAGTAACGGGTATACCGTCTCAAGAAAGAATTGGAGAAGGAGCTGTATTTTTATTAGACAGTGGAGAGGTAAGTACTACTGCGCCTATGATTAATATTTTTATGGAAAAAATGAAAAAAGATGGTTTTAGAAAAATGTTAAATGATAAATTCATCAAATACACAAACAATTGCGTTGAAGATTTTTTAAATGGTAATCTAAGTTCCTTATTTCAAAACACGAAAAAATTATCCAAAGTCGTTTTCGATAATTTTAAGCCAATGATTCCAAATAAATACCATTCTTTATGGCAACAAGGAATTGATAATGACTCTTACTTTTTAAAACTCTGTGGTTCTGGTGGTGGAGGCTATATTTTAGGTTTTACTAAAGATATTGAAAAAGCAAAAAAAGATCTTGCTGGGCATAAAATTGAAGTTGTTTATAATTTCTAGAGATTAACTCTATTGATATATCATGAAAGATATATTTTTTAAATTTATAAGTTTATTTTCAGTAATTAGATTGTATAATATTTTTATTATAATAATTGCTCAATATTTTACGTCCATTTTTATTATTTCTGTGGACAACTCAATTTCTAGTATTTTATTTGATTTTCAATTATTTCTTTTAATACTATCTTCATCCATTGCAATAGCTTCTGGCTATATTATTAATAATTTTTACGACTATGAAAAAGATCTTATTAATAAACCAATAAAATCTAAAATTGATAAAGTTGTTAGAAAAAGAACCAAATTAAGTCTTTATATAATTCTCAATTTTTTGTGTATTTATACTTCTTCATTGCTATCTTGGAGGGCTGTTCTTTTTTTTTCGATATACATATTTATAATATGGCTTTATTCACATAAATTAAAAAGAATACTCTTTGTCGGAAATATAGTTTCTTCCTTATTATCCGTCATTCCATTTCTAATAATATTGATTTATTACAAAAACTTTGAGTTAATTATTTTCATTTATGCAATATTTCTATTTCTAGTTGTTTATATGCGTGAAATAATAAAGGATTTAGAAAATATTAAAGGAGATTTCACATTAAATTATAGAACTATTCCAGTTGTTTATGGGGAAGAATTAAGTAAATACTTACTATCTACAGTCTCTTTGTTTATTATTTCAATAGTTTATTTTTTACTTAGTCGTTTTGATATTGGAATGATGTACTATTATTATTATTTTAGTATTACTGTAATATTATTATTTATGGTTGTTTTATGGAAATATAATTCTAAAAAACACTATAACTTTCTTCATAATCTGTTGAAATTTCTTATTGTGCTGGGTGTTTTAAGTATTGTTTTAATAGACTTTGATTTATTTTTAGATAAATTTTATTTATTATTTAATTATTTAATACTTCCTTAATATATCTACATATCTTTGAAAAAAAATATCATGGATAATAAAATTCGTTTAAATAAATTTATCTCAAATTCAGGTATTTGTTCCAGAAGAGATGCTGACATGCATATTTCAATCGGAAGTGTTAAAGTTAACGGAAAGATAGTAACTGAAATGGGTTACAAAGTTAATTTAGACGACGAAGTTCGTTTTGATGGGGCTCGTAT
>JADHRR010000010.1:0-41587 GCA_016777305.1 Flavobacteriaceae bacterium | reverse complement strand
ACCCAGTAAGGTATAACAAAGGTTAATAAAAATATCATTAGCCAAAAGCCAATTGTAAGTATTGTTGCAAAAGCCAAAAAACCTAAATACTGATCAAATTCAAACATATTTTTAAGAATAAGTTACAAAGATATAATCTTTAATAATCTTAAACAATTAATAATAAAAAAATTATTGAACTAAAATTCGTAAATTTGTACTCTAATTTTACATATAATAAATATGGAATATAGGATAGAAAAAGATACATTAGGTGAAGTAAATGTACCCTTAAATAATCTGTGGGGAGCACAAACAGAGAGATCTAGAAATAACTTCAAAATTGGTCCATCGGCGTCAATGCCAATTGAAATAATTCACGCTTTTGCATATTTAAAAAAAGCAGCCGCGATTGTAAATCATGAAAAAGAAATATTAGATACAGAAAAAAAAGATTTGATATTATTAGCTTGTGATGAAATCCTAGATGGTATTCACGATGATCAATTTCCATTAGTAATATGGCAAACAGGATCTGGAACACAGACAAATATGAATGTAAATGAAGTGATCTCAAACAGATCTCATCAATTGCAAGGAAATAATTTAGGTGAAAATGAAGTATTTGTAAAACCAAATGATGATGTAAATAAATCACAATCTTCAAATGATACTTTTCCCACAGCTATAAACATATCTTCTTACAAACTGATAATTGACAAAACAATTCCAGCATTAGAAAGTTTAAGACAAGGTTTTAGAAATAAAAGTTCTGAGTTTAAAAATATTATAAAAATTGGTAGGACCCATTTAATGGATGCCACTCCCCTTACTTTAGGTCAAGAGTTTTCAGCATATGTTTCTCAGTTAGATCACGGAATAAAAGCTTTAAAAGAATCTTTAGAACATTTAAGTGAGTTAGCTCTTGGTGGAACTGCTGTCGGAACTGGATTGAACACACCCGATGGTTATTCTAAAAGAGTAGCTACAATAATATCTGATCTAACTAAACTCCCTTTTATAAGTGCACCCAATAAGTTTGAAGCCTTAGCTTCAAATGATGCCATTGTTAGGACTCACAGTGCCTTAAAAGGAATAGCAATAACACTCAACAAAATTAGTAATGACATAAGATTTTTAGCTTCTGGACCAAGATCTGGTATTGGTGAAATTTCATTGCCAGCAAATGAGCCTGGTAGTTCTATAATGCCTGGCAAGGTAAATCCGACCCAATGTGAGGCGCTAACGATGGTTTGTGCTCATATTATAGGTAATGACACCTCTATCTCTTTTGGAGCTTCTCAAGGACATTTTCAACTCAACGTATTTAAGCCTATGATGGCTTCAAATCTTATTGAGTCTTGCAAACTACTTGCTGATGCTTGTAATAGTTTTAATAATAATTGCTTAAAAGGAATTAAAGCTAACAAAGAAGTGATTACGAAAAAGCTAAATAATTCTCTTATGTTAGTTACTGCCTTGAATCCAAAAATCGGATATTATAAAGCAGCTGAAATTGCAAATAAAGCTCACGAAAATGGAACTACATTAAAAGAAGAAGCTATAAAATTAGGTTATGTATCATCTCAAGAATACGATGAATGGGTAAAACCTGAAAACATGATTTAAAAAAATAAATGTCTCAAATTCTTCTAATAAATATAAAAAATCTTTTACAAGTAAGAGAACTTGAAACATCTTATGTTTCTGGTAAGGAAATGAGTGTAATTCCATTTATCAAATCTGCATATTTATTGATTGATAATGGTAAAATTAAAGACTTCGGAGAAATGAAAAACTCTCCAAAAAATTTAGAGAACTTTAATATTGTTGATTGTAAAGGTAAAATGGTTTTACCGTCTTGGTGTGATTCCCATACTCATATTGTTTATGCAGGAAACAGGTCCAATGAATTTATTGACAGAATCAAAGGTCTAAGTTATAATGAAATCGCTAATAATGGTGGTGGTATATTAAATTCGGTTGATATTTTAAGAAATACAAATGAAGAGGATTTATTAAAACAGTCTTCGAATAGAATTAAAGAAGTAATTAATCAAGGAACAGGCGCAATAGAAATTAAATCAGGTTATGGTTTAAATTTGCAATCAGAAAAAAAAATGCTCCAAGTTATTTCTAAAATTAAAAAACAAAATGATATAATAGTTAAATCAACTTTTTTAGGTGCTCATGCTTTTCCAAGAGAATTTACAAATAACAAAAAAGAATATATCGATCTTATTGTAAATAGAATGATGCCTGAATATTATGAAGCGAGACTACTAGATTATGTTGATATTTTTTGTGAAAAGGGATATTTTAACATAGAACAATCGGAAAGTATTTTATCAAGAGCAAAAGAACTTGGGATAAAGTCCAAAATTCATGTGAATCAATTCAATTCATTTGGTGGAATTAAATTAGCGTTAAAATATAATGCATTATCTGTTGATCACTTAGAGGTACTAACTGACCAGGATTTGATTGATCTTAAAGGTGGCTCTACTATTCCAGTTGCATTGCCAACTTGTTCTTATTTTTTAGGAATTAACTATACTCCTGCAAGAAAGATAATTGATAATGGTTTACCATTAGCTATTGCTAGTGATTATAATCCTGGATCCTCACCTAGTGGGAATATGAACTTTGTCGTAAGTACAGCATGTATTAAAATGAAGCTAACTGCAGAGGAAGCTATAAATGCAGCAACGATAAATGGAGCATATGCTATGGGTATAAGTGACAAAGTTGGAAGTATTACCAAAGGTAAAATTGCCAATTTAATTGTAACAGAAAATATAAGTTCAATAAATGAAATTCCATACTCGTTTGGAAGTAAAAAAATAAGTAAAGTTATTTTAGCAGGAAAAATAATTAATTAAGTTGTTTTTCAACTAATTCTAAAATTTCGGCCTCAATTCTATTAGTATCATTTACGATTACCTTACCTTTTTTTAGAATACTTGAAACAAATTTTTTGTCTTTTAAGTCTTTACAATTAATTTTTACATTTAAAAATGCACCCATAACAGCAGTACGGATACAAAGAGCAGCAACTCCTGCATCTGAAATTGAATTTGGATTACCTAGTTCTGTCATACATTTTATACTTTCTAAACAAGCAAACGAAGTCTCCATAATTTTAAAAGGAACTTCAATTGCATTCTTTGTTGCTGATTCTAAAGCATTAGATCGATTTAATTTTTCCTCGCCTGTATCCTTTGGTAATGATACAGCAGACATTATTTTATTAAATGCTTTAGTATCCTCATCTACAAGATTAACCAAAGTGTTTTGAAAGTTAAGGCTTTTCTCACCCCATTTTGAATAAAATTCCCATTTATCATCCCATCCTCTTTTATTTGCTGATAAGTTAGCAACCATAGTCGATAAAGCTGCACCTAGTGCGCCTGTATAAGCAGAAATAGAACCTCCTCCTGGCGCAGGAGATTCACTAGAAGTCTTATTAGCAAAATCTATTAATGTCATATTAGCTAAAAAATGATTCTCATTTTTTAAAGCATATTCGATTATACGTTCATCTTGATTAAAAGGTTGTAATTCATCTAAACCTAAAGTTTTAACTGCAATTTGAATGATATCTCTTTCAGGAATAGCAAGGGATCTACTTTGTTTTTTTAAAAAATATTTACCTGCGTCAATTAGAACTTTTTTTGGAACTAAACCTATTAACTCAGAACCTGTTACCCTTAAACCTCTGGCAGTAGCTCTTTCGCAAGTTTTTTCAAAGACATCATGTAAACTTGTTACATTAATATTAGTCAAATTATAAGAAATTTGTGCTATTCCATATTCCTCAATATACCAACCTATTCCTTTTAAGTTCTTAAATAATCCTGGTTGTCTTAAAGGATTACCTTTACTGTCCTTTATTATTTTTCCAGAAATTTTATCACCCTCGCGTTTAATTCTACCTGCTTCCCTTAGATCAAATGCTATAGCATTAGCTCTTCTTGAGGATGTGGAATTTAAATTAATATTATAAGCAATTAAAAAATCTCGTGCTGAAATTGCTGTTACTCCAGATTTGACTACACATTCATTAAAATCGTTTGGACCATAATCTGGTTTCCATTCTTTAGTAATGATTTTCTTTGATAAACCTTCATATTCTCCAGATCTACAATTTGATAAATTAATACGTTTTTGCTCTTTCGCCGCATATTCATAGCAATAAACTGGGATATTTAAATCATTCCCTACTCTTTTACTTAATTTATGTGCATATTCAACAGTCTCTTCCATTGAAATATTAGAAATAGGTATTAAAGGACATACATCAACAGCTCCCATTCTAGGATGCTCTCCTTTGTGAAGACTCATATTAATAAGCTCTTGAGCCTTTTGTATTAATAAAAAAGCAGCTTCAATAACTTTTTCAGGTTCACCTACAAAAGTGATGACTGTTCTGTTTGTTGCTTTTCCAGGGTCTACATTTAATAATTTAACACCATCGACAGAATCTACAACATCAACAATTTTATCAATTATAATTTTATTTCTACCCTCTGAAATATTAGGAACACATTCAATTAATTGCATAGTATTTATTATTAATTAAATATATTAATATTAAATTTAATTATTCAAATAATTCAGTTATTAATGAAAATCAGCTTTAAAAATTTTAAAACCGAATATTCATCTAAATTTTACGATTTAAATATTGAATGGTTAGAAAAATATTTTTGTGTTGAAGATTATGATAAAGAGGTCTTAAGCAAACCTGAAAAGTATATAATTAAAAAAGGTGGAATTATTTTGTTTGCTGAATTTAACAATGATATTGTGGGCACTGTAGCATTAATGCCAACAAATAATAAATATACATTTGAATTAACTAAGATGGCCGTAAATCCAAATTACAGGAATAATAAAATTGGACAGAAATTACTCGTAAAAATTATATTAATTGCTAAAAAAATGAGTTTAAAAAAGATAATTTTATATTCAAACAAAAAATTAAAAAATGCTATACACTTGTATTTAAAATACAATTTTATTGAAATTGCTCTTGAAGATAATTGTCCGTACGTCAGAGCAAATATAAAAATGGAATTATCTATCTAATTAATTTCCTATACTTTATCCTTGTAGGCAAAACTTCTTTTCCTAATCTTTTCTTTTTATTTTCTTCATATTCACTGTAAGCACCTTCAAAAAAATATACTTCAGAGTTTCCTTCAAACGCTAGAATGTGAGTACAAACTCTGTCTAAAAACCATCTATCATGACTTATAACTACAGCACAACCAGCAAAACTCTCTAAACCTTCTTCCAGTGCTCTTAATGTGTTAACATCTAAATCATTAGTCGGTTCATCTAAAAGTAAAACATTGCCTTCTTCTTTTAATGTCATAGCTAAATGAAGCCTATTTCTTTCACCACCAGATAATAGTTTAACTTTTTTATTTTGTTCACTCCCACTAAAATTAAATCTACTTAAATAAGCTCTAGAATTTACTTGTCTATTACCCATCATTATAAGTTCTTGGCCATCTGAAAAATTTTCCCAAATACTTTTATCAAGGTCAATATTTGCATGGGATTGATCAACATATGCGATTTTTGCAGTTTCGCCAATCAAAAACTCACCTTTATCAGGGTTAAGTTCTTTCATAATCATTTTAAATATGGTTGTTTTTCCAGCTCCATTTGGGCCAATAATACCAACAATTCCAGCTTGAGGCAAATTAAACTCAAGGTTATCATAAAGCAACTTGTCATCAAAAGCTTTACTTACGTTAATAGAGTTAATAACATTTGTTCCAAGTCGTGGACCATTTGGAATAAATATTTCTAATTTTTCGTCGAGTTTTTTTTGATCTTGATTCAATAACTTATCATAGTTACTTAATCTTGCTTTTTGTTTTGTTTGTCTTCCCTTGGCACCTTGTCTAACCCAATCTAATTCTCTTTCTAGAATCTTTTGTCTTTTTGATGCTGTTTTACTTTCTTGAGCTAATCTTGTTGATTTTTGATCCAACCAAGAAGAATAATTTCCTTTCCATGGGATACCCTCTCCTCTATCTAATTCTAAAATCCATCCAGCTACATTATCTAAAAAATATCTATCATGAGTTACAGCAATAACCGTCCCTTTATATCTTGCCAAGTGCTGTTCTAACCAATCAACTGATTCAGCATCTAAATGATTCGTAGGCTCATCTAATAATAATACATCAGGTTCTTGTAATAGCAATCTACATAAGGCAACCCTTCTTCTTTCACCACCAGATAAAAATTTAATTTTTTTATCAGAACTTGGAGTTCTTAAAGCATCCATTGCAATTTCTAATTTAGTGTCTAATTCCCATGCATTAGATGCATCAATCATATCTTGAAGAATAGACTGTCTATCCATTAGCTTTTGCATTTTATCAGCATTAGAGTATACTTCTTCTAAACCAAATTGGTCGTTTATTGAATTATATTCGTCTAATATAGCGACTGTTTCTCCTACACCTTCTTTAACAATTTCTAATACAGTTTTATCATCATTAAGAACAGGTTCTTGTTCTAACATACCAACAGAGTAATCTTGTAAAAATGTAATATCTCCTTGAAAATTCTTATCAATTCCAGCAATAATCTTTAGTAAGGTAGATTTACCTGAGCCGTTTAAACCAAGAATTCCAATTTTAGCTCCATAAAAGAAGCTTAAATAAATATTTTTTAATACTGGCTTACTTTCTCCTGAAAATGTCTTAGATAAACCAGACATTGAAAATATTATCTTTTTATCATCACTCATTAAACTCTCCCTTTAAGGGCATAAAAAACCCATGCATTAGCAAAAAAACCTATACCAACTGAAACAAATCCCCAACCAGCTACTTCATTGTACTTAAAAGCTCCAAGAGCTACAAGCACTAGGCCTATAATTATCATTATAAAGGTTGCCCAACCAAGAACTGTATTTTTATTCATCATTTTCATATTTAGTTATGATTTATTTTTTTTTCTTCTTTTTTTCTTTTTTTCTTTTTTTTCACTCTCAAAATCCATTTCGATATATTTAGCGACTTCTTCTGAAGTTAAAATAGAATTGAGAGATTTCACAAATTGAAACTCATTTAATTTAAGTTTGCTTTGTCTAACATCTCTTGTAAAATCTTCATTTTCTACAATTATATTATAATTTTCCATTTTATCAATCAGTAAACCTTTAAGGATTTGCATTTCAAATTCATCTAACATAAATTCATCCTTACATTTAGGTAATACTTTATCTAGTTCTTTGTAAATATCTAAGGTTGACACATATGCAGAACTATCATATTTTGGCATTGGAGCATATCCTCTTTGACCTCTTTGAACGTTATTTAATTGTTGTGAGTAAGATAATGTTGAAAACAAACAAATTAGTAGTGACAGCAATGGCTTTTTCATCGAAAAAATATTTTTTACTAAACTAGTAAAATTATTATTTAATAAATGGAATTTCTATTATTTTAGTTTGCCTATTATTAACATATCTAAATCCATTTTCTCCAAAAAATCCAGCTTCTTCTAACATGATTTTAATATCTCTGTTCCATTCAGAAATAAAAGTGGTAATATTGAGCTCAATTGCATATACAGTATTATAGTTTAACTTGTAATCACCTGCTCCTTTTACCCCTTGTTGAGAATCCCACATTCCAATAGTAGGTCCAGAGGAATGACCATAAGAACCTAACGGGTGAGTATAGATAGATGGTCTTAGTCCAATATTCTTTGCTTTGTTCAATGAATTAAGAAGAATATCATTTCCAGAGACTTTGTGTTTAAAATTATTGGTCAGAATATCTTGTAATTGATTTCCCATTTTAAAAGCATTTGTTAAAAAATTAGGGATATTACTATCAGATTCTTTCATAACATAAGCCAAACGCTGACAGTCTGAATTTAACCTTAAATAAGTTATTCCAAAGTCACAATGAAGCAAATCACCGTAATTAATAATTTTATCAGTAGGTCTATCTGAAAAAGAATTTAAATGGTCTTTTTGAAACTCGCTGTTTCTCTGTATATCTACAGTTGGATGAAACCAAGTGTCTAACCCAAGTTCTGTTACTTTTTGTCTCATCCACCATTCAATGTCAGTAGTGGTTGTTAATCCTGGTTTTATTACTGAATTTGAAAAAGCTTCTGAAATAATATTATGAGTAATGGATATTACATCTTCATATAATTCCATCTCATATGCAGTTCTTGTTTCTATCCATAAATTAGATAATGTTTCAGCGCTGACAATTTTATTTTTATAATTTGATGGTAGTACTTCCATAAATTCATCAAAGTCAGTTTTATCTAAGCCATCAGAAATATTAAAATCTTTAGAGAAATTTAAGCCTATTTTTTCAGGATTACGTTCTTCAATTAACTCAACTAACCTTTTCCATTGAATTGGTTGCGTTTCCTTGTCCCATGCTGAAACTATATTATCTCCAAAATTATATCTTGCTACTGCTAGTTTATCAATTGTATTGTTTTTTTTATTTCTGTAAAAAAGTATGATGGTTCTTCTTCTTGCATTCAACCATTCAGCAGGTAACATTGTTTTTAAAACTGGATCTTCATTATATTCTCTAGAAATTAAAATCCACATATCTATATCAGATTGATCCATTAAATCTGGTAAAAGATTATTTAATCGGTCTTTCAAAACAGTATTGACAACTTCAGCTCTATTTTTTTCGGATAATATTTCTTGAGAAAATATATTTGTTGTAATTAAAAATGCTATAATTAGTTTATACATAATTCTTTATTTTATGGTTAATTTGGTATTAATTCTATCGATTTTTTTTGATTTAGTGTAAATGAATTTATTGATAAAATAAACTTCTTTTGGCTTTTCAAATTTGTTTAAAGAATTAAAAATACTCTCATTAAATTTATATTTTTTAGATTCAATTATAAGTATTAATTTTTCTCCCAATACATCATCTTTTAATGAAGATATAATATAATTTTTAGAAATATATTTAGAGAGTTTCCTTTCTATATCTTCAGGGCTTAATTTAACCCCACCTGAGTTAATAACATTATCTGCTCTACCAATTAAATGAAACTCATTATTAGATTTAATTTTTACGATATCATTTGTGATTATTTTATTTTTAGTAATTGACGGAACGTTTATTACTAAACAGTTATTTAAATCTGTTGATATACTAACACCATTTAAAACTTTAAAGTGGTTTGATATAGAATCATTTTTAGAAACTCTCTTTACGGCTATGTGAGTGGCTGTTTCAGTCATTCCGTATGTTTCATAATAAGTATCAATTTTGGATAAAATATTTGAACTTAAAGAATTAGAGACTTTAGAACCACCAAGAATAAGTTTATTTATATATTTAAGTTTATTGATTGAATTACCAGCTTGCATTGGTGTCATTGCTGAGAAAAAATAATTTTTATTAATAAATTTAGAAGGATTGGATGTTGGCTTATTTAGTTGTAGATTTAAACCAATAACCATAGCTCTAACTAACATCATCTTGCCAGCAATAAAGTTCATTGGTAAAAAAGAAATAGCTGAATATCCAGGTTTTAGATTAAAGTAATCTTTAGTTAGATTCACTGAATTCAAAAGTGAGATTTTTTCAAGCTTAATAACTTTAGGCTCACCAGTTGATCCAGATGTTTTACATAGGATAAAAGGTTCTTGATTAAAAACTTCTAAAATAAAATTAGATAGATCAATTAAATCAATATTATTAATTTCGATATTTTTTAATGCAAATTTTACTAATTCTTTCCTATTATAATGGTTAGAATTTAATTTAAAATTTTTATTAATAGTTATCATAATTACAAATATACAATACGTTAAATTTATAAATATTTTAACTCTGTGTATAATTATTATAAATATATTTGAATCATATTATTTCAAATAAAATTATTAAAATAGATGATTAAAAAATCTCTCCTAACAATATTAATTCTAGTAAAGACTTTCAGCTATGCTCAATTTTACAAGACATATAAATGGTCTGAAAATACTGTTAATGTACAACAAATTGATTCTAGCTTTCAAGAATCATCGATAGGTCTTTTAAATAAATATATTGTCGAATTTAAAGAATCAAATGACAGTTTAAATAATTCATTTGAAAAATTTCTTACCAGACATACAATTATAAAAATTCTAGATCAAGATGGAGCTAAATATCATAACATTATATACATACCTATGTATAATTCAGATTATTTAGTTGATTTAAAGTTAAGAACAATAGATAGTTCAGGAACTGTGGTCAATTTAGAAAATTCAAATCTTACAGAACTTGATAACAAAGAATTTAATAAGAATTTTAAAATTTATCAATTACCTGAATTACAGAAAAACTCAATTCTTGAATATATTTACACCACCAAAGAAAGAAATGAAATTCATGGCAGTCAGATATTACAGGAGGAGTATTTTAATACTAAAACGGAATTTATTTTAATCCCAAATAATTTTAAGTCAAAAGTTAAATCTTACAACACTAATGAAGTTTTTAACTTAGATTTAATTAATAATATTAAGGTCAAGAAAATTACAATTAACAATTTAAAAGCTATAGATAATGAGCAGTATTCAACACTTCAAGCCAATAGAGTCAACATTAGTTATCAATGCTATTTAGCTGATAAAGTAACTCCACAAAATGAATTTTGGAAAAATATAACCAATAGCATACACACCATAGCATTTCCAAAGAAATTCTCTAAAGAATTGATTGAGCTTAATCAACTGATTTTTAAAGATCTTAAACAAACAAAATCAAATCTTGGACATAAAGACAAAAGTCTTTACACATTTAAGAAAATTAATTTAATTGATAACTATATTAAAAATAATTTTATAGTTCAAGATAACAGTAGTGCTGAGTTCTCTCGTTTAGATTATATTTTAAAAAACAAAAAAGGTAGTAATATTGGAATAGTTCAATTATACTCTAGTCTTTTATTGTATAATAATTTAGATTATGAACTATTAATAACTTCCAATAGATATTTCAATAAATTTGATCCAGAATTTTTTAATCCAGATAATTTAAGAGAAATTTTATTTTATTTACCTGAAATAAAAAAATATATTATCCCTGATAGAAGCGAATATAGAGTTGGAGAAGCCCCATTTAATGTTTTAGGTAATTATGGAATTTATATTGATAAAAATAAAGACTATTATTTCAGTACAATAATTGAAGATAACAAAAGATTTAGTACTATCAATAGAGAAATAAATGTTGAATTTAAAAAAATGAAAGAAGTAGTAATTAATGAAACTCAAAAATTTACAGGTCATTGGGCAATAACTAATAGAGCTATGTTAAATTTATCAAATAATCTCAATTCAAATGAGTTAATAGATTATTTAACTACTTCAGGTTTAAAAGGAAAAAAAATAATTGAATATTCTGTAAGTAATAAAGATATTTATCAACCAATTTATAATAATCCATTTATAGTTAAATCTATAATTTCCACAGACAGCTTACTTAAAAAACAAAATCCTAATAATAAAAAAACTAAAATATATGTGTTTAATTTAGGTAGTGTAATAGGAACACAAAGTGAATTATATAGCAATAAAAAAAGAATAAATTCTATTGAAATTAGATATCCTAATTATTACGATTATAAAATTTCTGTAAAAATACCTCGTGGATACAAAATTGAAGGAGTTGAAAATATAAATATTAACGAAAATTACATTTCTAATGGAGATATAATTGCAAAATTTGAATCAAACTACAGTATTGAAGGTAATAAACTAAATATTTCTATACAAGAGTTCTATAAATCATTAAACTATAGTAAATCTAAGTATAATGATTTTAGAAAAGTCATAAATGCAGCAGCTGACTTTAATAAATTAAATATTGTCTTTGTTAGAAAATAATTTCAATAAACTTATTACCCAGTAAATTAATATGAATTGAATAATAATTCTCATTAATAATAATGATTTGTTTAAAAGCATATTTTCACTAACCTGAAAAGTAAATAGCATGTCAAAGTGGACGACAAAAAATAAAAACAATAAACCTACAAGCAAATACACTCCTGTTTTGCGAGTCTGATTGAATAATATTAATAATCCTCCAAGAATCTCCAAAACCCCGCTTAAATCAACTAAAAACTGCTTAAAAGGAATAAATGAAGGGGTTATTTTGATATAGAATTGTGGATTAGTAAAATGAGCTACGCCAGCGTAAATAAATATAATTGATATTAGATATAGATTTATATACTTTTTCAAGCCTCATCTGTAGTTGAAATTTCCCTAACAGGGCCAGCTAACTTATCATACCAATTATTCCAATTATATATCTTTGAAAAGATTAAAAGTAAGATTGGAAATATTACAAAAACTGGAACTATAATTTCATTAACACCCATAGAAGCAGGATCAGCTATTGATTTATATACAGAATGAGTTTGAAAAGCAGTCCAATCTGCTGTTACCAAAAGAGCTGTAAATAAATTATTAGCAGCATGAAAACCTAAAGCTAACTCCATTCCTTCATCCATTAATGTTATTATTCCTAAAAAGAATCCTGTACCTATATAATATATCATAATTATATTACCCAGTTTATCAACTTCTGGATTTGAAAGATGCAATAAACCAAAAGCAACAGATGTAATAATTAGTGGCACAAATTTATTTCTAACTAAATTTCCAATTCCTTGCATAAAATAACCTCTAAACATATACTCTTCAAAACTAGTTTGTAATGGAACTAAAAGAATGGCTATAGCAGCTAGAATAATAAATCGATCAAATTCAAAATTATATACATAATCTTCTGGAGACATAGAAATATCAATGAGTGTCATAGAAGTAGAAATAAATCCCCATAGTAAAAATGCCAAAAACACTCTTTTCCAATCAATTTTAGATCTTGATGTAGTAAGGTTAGTGATGGTTTGTTTGTGTAATAATCTTACAGCTATATATAAAAATATCAACCCACCTGTAAAGGGCAATAGAATATACAGGAAATTTAAATTGGGTTCAAACATACCCATAAGATATGCAGTATCGTTGGCAGCAATTTTATCCATATCTACATCACCAGTAGCAATTTTGGCTATTAGTGCTGCTCCATGAGGAATTGAAAATACAAAAACACCGGAAACAGCTATAACTAAACCAATTAAATATCTCCACCAATCACTTAAATTTTTTTGAACTTGTTCTATATACATAATCTAAATTTTTAAATTCCAGTTATTGTTTTTATCGTAATGCAATTTAGCATTTTTTATGCTTAATGGAGATGAAAAATTATTAGAATATAGTGACCCTGTACCTAAACCCTGTGGTAATGAGGGGTTTAGAGTATAAACCCATTGGGATATAGCACTTAAACCGATATTACTCTCCAATGCACTCGTGACCCAATACTTTGTGTTTTTTGGCAATATGTTGATCCACTCCATTGAAGATCTAAAACCACCTATTAAACTGGGTTTAAGAATTATATATTGTGGTTTAATGTCTACTATTAATTTAATTTTATTTTTAATAGTGTTAATGCCTATTAATTCTTCATCTAAAGCAATAGGGATGGGTGAACTAAGGCATAATTTAGACATTTGTTTAATCTGACCTGGTTTAATGGGCTGTTCGATAGAGTGAATATTTAATTCTGAGAGTTTATTTAAAACCTTCAAAGATTCTTTATAAGAATATGCTCCATTAGCATCAAGTCTAATTTCAAGCTCAGAAGGAGAATACTTGTCTCTAATACTTTTTAGCAAAGAATACTCTTTGTCAAAATCTAAAGCACCTATTTTAAGTTTTAAACATTTGTAACCCTCTGAAAGTTTTAAGTCAACCTGACTCTTCATAAAGTCTATATCACCCATCCAAACCAAACCATTGATTGGTATACTAGTTTTTCCATTTGTAAAATCTGACGGAAACAAAACATTCTCTTTTTCTGAATCAACTGCCTTTAAAGCCATCTCTAGTCCAAATGCTAGAGCTGGAAAATCAATTAGTTCATTAAATAAGTAAGAAGGTGAATTATTAATATTTGAACAAATCCAGTCCAATTTAGATTCAATTTTTGAAGAATCATCAATACTTAGTCCATCAATTATACTACACTCACCTACTCCAACTTTTGAATTATTTTTTAAAAATAAAAACCAGGAATATTTTTCATGTAAAATTCCTCTAGATGTTCCCCCAGGGATTTTAAATAAAAATTTGTATTTCTTATAAAATGCTACCATTAATAATAAAACTATATTATAATAATTAATGAATGAATAACTGAAAAAAGAAATGTCGAGATTGCAACTTTTTTTAATTCATCATTATATTCACCAGGTTTTGTTATAGAATAAACTTTTTTCAGATGAAGAATAATTGGGATATAAGAAATAATAACAATTAAACTGAGAGGTTTATAATAAAAAAATAAGATAAATAGTAAAGAAAATACAATGGAACTAATTAAAATTAAAAAATGATATTTTTTTGAATTAGCAAAACCTAATTTTCCAGCAATAGTAATTTTATTAGATACCTTGTCTGAAACCAAATCTCTCATATTATTTAAATTAATTACAGCTACACTTAAAAGTCCAATAGATAAGGATGGTAATATTATATTAATCTCTAAATTCTTTGCGAATAAATAGTATGAACCCATAACACTTAAAAACCCAAAAAATAATAGTACGAAAAGGTCTCCTAAAGCATAATAGCCATATGCTTTATTACCTACTGTATATTTTATAGCTGAGTAAATACTGATAATTCCTAAAGTAAAAAAAGCAAGAAGATTTAAATATTCATTAGTACCGAAAGAAAAATACAATAATGTTGGAATGAGTATTATTAGTATTAAAACATTAATTATTATAGCATATTTCATCTGTTGAGGAGAAATTAAGCCACTTTGAATTGCTCTTTCAGGTCCTATCCTATTGCTATTATCTGTCCCCTTAACTCCATCTCCATAATCATTTGCAAGGTTAGATAGTATTTGTAAAGAAATAGTAGTTAATAAAGCAAATACAAAAATAGTGGTGTTAAAGAATTGGTTTGAATATGCTAAAGCGCTGCCTAATATAATACCCGAAATTGATAAAGGAAGAGTTCTTAATCTAAAACTTGATATCCATACTTTAAAATTAGTCATAAGCTTAAGGAATCCATTTCTTATTGAAATTTGGTGGTCTTTTTTCTAGAAAAGCATCTCTACCTTCTTTAGCTTCATCTGTCATATATGCTAATCTAGTTGCTTCACCTGCAAAAACTTGTTGACCAACCATACCGTCATCAGTCAGATTCATGGCAAACTTTAACATTTTAATTGATGTCGGAGATTTTTTTAATATTTCTTGAGCCCATTGATAAGCTGTAGATTCTAATTCATCATGATTAACGACAGTATTAACCATTCCCATTTCAAGAGCTTCAGTTGCAGAATAGCTTTTTCCTAAGAAAAAGATTTCTCTTGCTTTTTTTTGCCCAACCATTTTAGCTAAGTAAGCTGAACCGTACCCACCATCAAAACTAGTAACATCAGCATCGGTTTGTTTGAAAATAGCATGTTCTTTACTTGCAATTGATAAATCACAAACTACATGTAAACTATGACCTCCACCAACTGCCCAGCCTGGAATAACAGCAATAACTACTTTAGGCATCATTCTTATTAGACGTTGAACTTCTAAAATATTTAATCTATGATATCCATCTTCTCCAACATAACCTTGTTTACCTCTTGCTTTTTGATCTCCACCACTACAAAATGAATAAACTCCATCCTTTGAAGAAGGTCCTTCTGCACTCAATAAAACTACTCCAATTGATGTATCTTCTTGTGCATCATACATTGCATCGTAAAGTTCAGAAGTTGTTTGAGGTCTAAAGGCATTTCTTACATCTGGTCTATTAAATGCTATTCTAGCGACGCCACATGATTTGTTGTATGTAATGTCTTTGTAGTTGTTTTGCTTAATCCAATTAATTTTATCCATTATAATTTATTTATGATTTAAATGAATACCATCATCCTTTATAATAATTAGTTTTTGTTTATATAAACCACCTAAAGCTTTTTTAAATGATTTTTTACTCATTTGAAATGTATTTTTAATTATCTCGGGTGAAGATTTATCATTAATAGCAATAAAACCATCAGAATCAGTAATTTTTTCTAATATAAGATTAGAGTTAGGTTCAATATTTCTATAACCTATATGGCCTAGAGAAATATCTAATTTGTTATTTGGGTGAACCTTTTTGACAACTCCTTTAAGTTTGTCACCAACTGAAATATCTTTAAAGATATTATTGCTAAATATTAAACCTGAATGAATATTATTTACAATTACATTCATTCCTAATTCAGAGGGATGAGATATAATCAGATCAACTTCATCAAATTGTTCGACAGTTAGTGTTTTATTGTCTAAAAACCTATTTGTTTTACTGGACGCAAGTAGTCTATTAGTTTCATCATCTAAATAACAATGAACTAAGTACCAGTCACCTTTTTTCATTTTAAAAGCCATTTCTTTAAATGGACAAAATAATTCTTTCACTAAACCCCAATCTAAAAAGGCACCAAAATTTGTAACTTCATTACATCGTAATAAAGCAAATTTATTCCTTTGTATGTAAGGAACATCTGTTACGGAAACTATTCGTTCTTCATTATCTAAATAAACAAATACATCTATAAAATCGTCAATTTCATAACTTTCAGGAACATATCTATTTGGTAATAAAACTTCGTTATCCTCTTCATCACCCAAAAAAAGACCAGGAGGAGTATGACGAAGAATTTTTAAATTATTAATTACACCTAATTCTATCATACTTCAAAGGTACAAATATTAGAATTCTTATTTTATAAAGTCAAAATAATTTAATAGATAATCTTGATTGTAGTCGTTATCTGTAATTACCTCTAATAATCTAGGTTTATCCGATTGATTGTAAAAATCATTTAAAACATTCTTTAGTGTATCTTCATTATCGCTGCTGAAGTATTCAAAGCCATACATATTACATAAATCTTTGGCATATAAATCATGTTTGGTTTCAAAGAATTTTTTAAATAATTCTGTATTATTATCTTTTGTCAAAATTTTAAAAATACCACCACCTTTATTGTTAATTAGTATAACTCTGAAGCTTGTAGGAATAAAATTATTCCAAAGTGCATTACTATCATAGAAAAAACTAAGGTCACCTGTTATAAATACAGTATTACCTTTAAAAACACTTGAAGCTCCTACGGCTGTGGATGTACTACCATCAATGCCACTTGTTCCACGATTACAGAATACATTAATTGAACTATCTATATCAAATAGTTGTGTATAACGAATAGCTGAACTATTAGAAACTTGCAACATGGAATTGGAGGGAATTGATTTTAAAACATAATCAAAAACCTTGAAATCACAATAAATAAGTTCAGACATGTATTTTTTATGTTTTTCTTTTCTTTTTGAAATAATTAAATCCCATTTATTGTTAAAATCAGAACCATTATCCTTAAAGTTTTCATATAAATTAGATATGAAGTCATCTGAACTTGTTTTAAAATGTTTTGTTAAGCAAAAAAATGTGTCATTTGCATCTTGAATTCCGATATGCCAGTGTTCTTTAGGTTTATTATCTCTAAAGACTGCCTTAATTTTTTTTGAGATAATCATACCTCCAATAGTAATTAAAATTTCTGGTCTAAATTCTTTTAATTCCTTCTTAGTTAACGGAGCTATTAACTGATCAATTTTATTACAAAAAGAAGGATCATAAACGTTTGAAGTGTTTTCAGTTAAAACTAATAAAGAAGAATCACTTGCTAATAAATCAATTGATTTTTCGCTTAACAAATCAGGTGAAGACACTCCAATAAGAATGATTTTTTTAATTGAATTTTGCCATTTATTTCTAAATGAGCTTATGTTTTTGACATTTTGATTATTAAGTCTAGGAAGTTTATTATTTGTATTGACAGACAAACTATTTGTGACTTCATATAAAGGCTCTGAAAATGGTATATTAATATGTACTGGGCTTTGTTTCTCAATTGAAAAATTTAAAGCTTTATTTATTTTATCTTGATTATTATCTCTTAAGCCAAAAAGATTTAGATAATAATTATCGTTTTGATTCAAATTTTCAGAGTAACCTATGTTTTTATTAAAAACATTTTTTTGATTTATGGTTTGTCCATCACCAATATTCAAAAGTTTTTCAGGTCTATCAGCAGAAAGTATCACCAACGGAATATTGCTATAATAAGCCTCTGAAATTGCTGGATAATAATTAAGTAAAGCACTACCAGAAGTACATACTAAAATTACTGGAAACTTAATTTGTTGAGCAATACCTAAGGCAAAAAAAGCAGCAGCCCTCTCATCAACTATACTGTATGTTTTAAAGTAAGGGTTAAGATTAAAACCCAAAGTCAAAGGTGCATTTCTGCTCCCAGGAGAAATAACTATGTTTTTAATATTCTTTTTAAAACATAAGTCCGTTATAGATTGTGCAAGGATATTTTTTGAAAAATTCATTTAAATAAAATAGAGTGCAAAGATATGAATTAAGAAAGTTAGTTTTTTAATAAAAAACATTTTTCATTATGTGAGACTTAGCTACGGTTTCCTCAAATTCATCTCCAGGCTTAGATTCTTTAGTTATACCACCACCAACATAAATTTTAATAGAATTATTTAATACTTCAGCACATCTTAAATTTACATATAGCTTAACTGATTTTTGAATAGGAGATATTACTCCTAGATAACCAGTATAATAAGACCTTTCATAGCATTCATTTTTATTTATAAATTCTTTGGAAGTATCTAAAGGAATACCACAAACAGCCGGTGTAGGATGGATTAATTTTATAATATCTTTATAATCACTGAAAGATTTTAAAGTACCACTAATCTTTGAACATAAATGAAATAAATCACCAGATTTTACATTAACTAATTCATCAGAAGATAGGTTATCTACAACATTATTTAAAGAATCTAAAATATAAGATTTCACATATTGTTGTTCTTTAATCTCCTTTTCAGACCAACTAACCAAACCATCAGAACCTTCTTTGGTTGTTCCAGCAAGAGCTACAGTCTGAATAAAATTATCTTCTATAGTCAAAAGTTTTTCAGGTGATGCACCAAGCCAAAAACCTACTTTTGGATGAAACCAGATATAAACAAAAGAGTTCTTATAAAAAGAAAGTAGCTTTTGAAATACTATAGCTAGGTCAACAGATGTAATTGACATAGATTCTATCCTAGATAAAACAACTTTTTTTAAAATACCATCATTTATAGCTAATAAAGATTTGTTAATAAGATTAATGTGAGAACTTTTATTTAATTTATTATCTGAACTCTTATTTTTGAGATTTGATTTAATAACTTCATTTAAATTGACTGATTTATAAGATTTACATTGATCAAATGGCATATAAATCTTGTTAAATTTTTCTGAGTCAAAAGGAGCAAAAATAAATGCCCCGGTACTTAAATCACATTCTGTATGAAGTGTGTCATCAATTTGGAGTTTTGCAATTATATTATCGGAATAAGGCTCATTAAAAACTACAAAAGGCAGGCTATTATCCTTATGATTGGTAATAATTTTAAATAAATCAGATTGATTCATTAATCTATTTAGATTTAGGTAAAGATATTGTAGTTAATTTACAATGAGAGATTAAATTATTAGAATCATCAGTAATGTTAATTGAAATAAGTTGTGTAGTTCTACCTTTATGAATAAAAGTAGCTTTTGCATAAACATAACCTTCTTTAACACTCTTTAAATGATTTGCTGTAATTTCAATACCTCTTACCATAAAGTTGGAATCTTTAAATAACATGTGTGTAGCCATACTTCCTGCAGATTCAGCTAAAGCAGCTGTAGCACCACCATGAAGTACTCCGTCTGGTTGATAAACCTTGGAATTAACAGGCATTCTTAAAATCAAAAAGTCTTCGCCAAAATCAACTGGCTCAATATTAAGTGTCTCCATTAAAGTATTCTTACAAACTTTGCTGGCTTCTTTTAATATTATATCTTTATTTTCTAACATTGTTTTTTTTTCAAAAATACAAAACCAAGTTTAAAATGAATTCAACTGAAAAAGAAATTGTTTATAACATCTCTAATTCTTACACCACATTAAACTCTTTAACTAACAAAACAAAAAATATAATATTTGCTTGCCATGGAATGGGATATTTAAGCAGATATTTTTCAAAATACTTTAAAGGACTAAATAGTGATGATAATTATATAATCATACCACAAGCTCAAAGCAAATATTATGTAGCTCCAAAAATGAAATATGTTGGTGCATCATGGTTAACAAAAGAAAATACAGCAAAAGAAATTGAAAATGTTATGAATTACTTTGATAGTGTTTTAAATAATGAAAAAGTTAAAAACTTAAACTTTATTTTTTTAGGATATTCACAAGGAGTGTCTGTAGCAATGAGATATTTGGCAAAAAGAAAAATTAAAGTATCTAAATTAATTCTAATGTCTGGTGGTATCCCTAAAGAATTAACAGCAAATGACTTTAAATATTTAGAAAATAAAGCTACAATTTACTATGTCTATGGAGATAACGACAAATATATTCATGGGGATATCTTAAATTCAGAGAAAAATAAGATTGAACATCTGTTTTTAAATGTAAGTTACATTGAATTTAAAGGTAAACATGAAATTAAAACAGAGATAATTGAATCCATTATAAATTAAAAAAGGATGCATTTAAATTACATCCTTTTTTATATTGTAAAAACTAATTAATTCTTAGTCTTCTTTAACTTCCTCAAAGTCAACATCTTCTACATCATCCGAACCAGCATCTTTATTTTGATCTGCATCATTTGGTGCTCCCTGTTGAGATTCTGCTTGAGCTTTGTACATTTCCTCACTAGCAGACTTCCAAACTTCATTGATTTTTTCCAATGCTGGGTCAATAACTTCGATTTCTTTAGTTTCGTAAGCTTTTTTCAACTCTTCCAAAGCGTCTTCAATAGGCTTCTTCTTATCATCAGATAATTTATCGCCAAATTCTTTTAACTGCTTTTCAGTTTGAAAAATCATGGCATCAGCGCTATTTAATTTATCAACTTTTTCTTTAGTTTTAGCATCCGCTTCTGCATTAGACTCAGCTTCTTGCTTCATTTTTTGAATTTCTTCTTCAGTTAAACCTGATGAAGCTTCGATTCGAATATCTTGAGTTTTATTTGTTTTTTTATCTGTGGCAGAAACTTTAATTATACCATTTGCATCAATATCAAAAGTAACTTCAATTTGAGGAGTTCCTCTTTGAGCTGGAGGTATTCCATCAAGATGAAATTTTCCAATCGTTTTGTTATCTACTGCCATAGGTCTTTCTCCTTGTAAAACATGAATTTCTACAGAAGGCTGATTGTCAGCAGCAGTTGAAAATGTTTGTGATTTTTTTGTAGGAATAGTTGTGTTAGACTCAATTAATTTAGTCATAACATTACCCATAGTTTCAATACCTAATGATAATGGAGTAACATCTAATAATAAAACATCTTTTACATCACCAGTTAAAACTCCACCTTGAATTGCAGCTCCAACAGCTACTACTTCATCTGGATTAACTCCTCTATTAGGCTTTTTTCCAAAAAACTTTTCAACAGCATCTTGAACGGCAGGAATTCTTGTTGAACCTCCAACTAGTATTATTTCATCAATATCGCTAGTAGATAAATCTGCAGCTTTTAATGCTGATTTACATGGAGCTATTGTTCTTTTAATTAAATCGTCAATTAATTGCTCAAATTTAGCTTTTGTTAAAGTTCTAACTAAGTGTTTAGGACCGCTTGCTGTTGCAGTTATATATGGTAAATTGATTTCTGTCTGAGGAGATGCTGAAAGTTCAATTTTAGCTTTTTCAGCAGCTTCTTTTAATCTTTGTAAAGACATAGGATCTTTTCTTAAATCCATGTTTTCTTCAGACTTAAACTCTTCAGCTAACCAATTAATTATTTTTTCATCAACATCATCTCCACCTAAGTGTGTATCTCCATCAGTTGAAAGAACCTCAAACACACCATCACCTAATTCAAGTATAGAAACATCATGTGTTCCACCACCAAAATCAAATACAACAATTTTTTGATCTTTTCCTTTTTTATCCATACCATAAGCTAATGCAGCTGAGGTTGGCTCATTAATGATTCGGCTTACTTTTAAACCTGCAATTTCTCCTGCTTCTTTTGTTGCTTGACGCTGAGAATCATTAAAATATGCTGGTACAGTAATAACAGCTTCACTCACAGAAGAACCTAAGTAGTCCTCTGCTGTTTTTTTCATTTTTTGTAGAATCATTGCAGATAATTCTTGTGGAGTATATAATCTACCATCAATGTCTACTCTTGGTGTATCATTATCTCCTTTAACAACCTTGTAAGGTACTCTTCCCGTTTCTTTAGAAGACTCAGAAAACTTGTTACCCATAAACCTCTTAACAGAATAAACTGTTTTGGTAGGATTTGTTACAGCTTGTCTTTTTGCAGGGTCACCAACTTTAATTTCACCACCTTCAACAAATGCAATAACTGAAGGAGTTGTTCTTTTACCTTCTGCATTTGGAATAACTACTGGCTCATTCCCTTCCATAACAGAGACACATGAATTTGTAGTTCCTAAATCAATTCCGATAATTTTACTCATAATATATATTTATTTAATTATTAAATTCTTTTTTTTAAATTCAATAATTAATATTCAATGATTGTGCCAATAGATATATTTATCAATTTTGTCATTTATTTACAAATAATTATGCCATTTTGTCATTTTTTATAAAAGTTTAAGATGAAAACAATTTTAAAAATAAATTTTAACTATGTATATATTTATTACTTTTACACTTTAAAACATTCAAAATGTCAATACATAAAGAAGTATACAAAAGAATAACTGTCAAGACTTTAACAGATATGAAATCTAAGAATGAAAAGATTTCTATGTTAACTGCGTATGACTACACTATGGCTCAAATTGTTGATGGGTCAGGAATTGATGTTATATTGGTAGGCGATTCTGCTAGTAATGTAATGGCCGGACATGAAACTACTTTACCGATTACATTGGATCAAATGATATACCATGCTTCTTCTGTGATAAGAGGGGTTAATAGATCACTAGTAGTTGTAGATCTCCCGTTTGGAACATACCAAAGTGATTCAAAAGAAGCTCTAAGGTCAGCTATAAGAATCATGAAGGAAAGTGGAGCTCACTCAGTTAAACTTGAAGGAGGAAAAGAAATCAAAGATTCTATTAAAAGAATTATTAATGCTGGAATTCCAGTTATGGGGCATTTAGGTTTAACCCCTCAGTCTATATACAAATTTGGAACATACACAGTTAGAGCAAAAGAGGAAGCTGAAGCAGCAAAATTAATTCAGGATGCAAAAATGTTAGAAAAAGTTGGATGCTTTGCAATAGTTTTAGAGAAAATTCCTGCAAAATTAGCGGCTACAATATCTAAAACCTTAAGTATTCCTGTGATAGGTATTGGAGCGGGTAGTGAAGTTGATGGTCAGGTGCTTGTTTTACATGATATGTTAGGAATGACCAAACAATTTAATCCTAGGTTTTTAAGAAGATATTTAAGTCTATATGATGATATGTCTAAAGCTATATCTCAGTACAGTAAGGATGTTAAGACTAAAAATTTTCCTAACAAAGAAGAACAGTACTAGTTTATAATGGACAACAGAAGCAATGAAAACAATTTATTGATTCTCCATGAAGACAATCATATCATTGTAATAAACAAAAGGTGTGGAGATATAGTCCAAGGAGATAAAACTGGTGACACTCCCCTACTAGACCATGTTAAAAAATATATAAAATTTAAATACAAAAAACCTGGAGATGTTTTCTTAGGAACAGTCCACAGAATTGATAGACCCACCAGCGGTGCAATAATTTTTGCAAAAACCTCAAAAGCATTAACAAGATTAAATAAAATGCTTGTTGATAAAGAAATCAAAAAAACTTATTGGGCAATTGTAAAAAATAAACCAAAGAAAGATTACGGAACAATTGTTAGTTGGCTTAAAAAAAATCCGAAAAATAATAAATCTACAAGCTATTTAAAAGAAGGTAAAGATAAAAAAAAGTCTATTCTTGACTATGAAATAGCTAAAAAACTAGACAACTATTATTTATTAAAAATAATCCTTAAAACAGGTAGACACCACCAAATTAGATGTCAATTAAGTTCTATAGGATCTCCAATAAAAGGAGATTTAAAATATGGTGCCAAAAGAAGTAATAAAAATGCTGGAATAAATTTACACTCTAGAAAATTAGAGTTTATTCATCCTGTGACCAAAAAATATATTAATTTAACCTCCCCAACCCCACAAGATCCTATATGGGATTCTTGCCATTAAATGTATCTTATGTTAAATTTGGATTTTTTTAATAAGCAAAAAACTTTTTTTCTTTCTGGAAAAACAAGAAGTGTACAAAAAAGAATTCAAGCACTAGAAAAACTTGACTCATCTATTACAAGTAACGAATCAAAAATTTTTGAAGCCCTTAAAAAAGATTTGAACAAATCTAATTTTGAGAGTTATTTAACTGAAATTGCTATTTTAAAAAGTGAAATTAAGTTAATAAAGAAAAAACTTAAGAAATGGAGTAAACCCAAAAGAGTAAAGTCAACTCTAGCAAGTTTTCCTTCCAAGGATTACTTACTTTTAGAACCATATGGTATTACTCTTATTATTTCTCCTTGGAATTACCCTTTTCAATTAGCATTACTACCACTTATTTCTTCAATAGCAGCAGGAAATACAGTTGTTATCAAACCTAGTGAACACTCTCCTTATACTTCAAAATTAATTGAAGAAATTATTTCAACTATATTTTCAGATGAATATGTAAAAGTAATTTTAGGAGATTCAAAGGTTGCTTCAAAACTATTAGAGCTTCGTTGGGATTACATATTTTTTACTGGTAGCGTAAATGTTGGCAAAATTGTTGCCAAAGCAGCTTCCAAATTCTTAACTCCATTAACTTTAGAGCTTGGAGGTAAAAATCCATGCATAATTGATAAGGATACAGATATCAAACTTACAGCAAAAAGATTAATCTGGGGTAAATTTGTTAATGCGGGTCAGACTTGTATCGCTCCCGATTATTTAATAGTCGAAAAATCTATTAAAAAGAAATTGATTGATGAATTAATTTTAGAAATAGAAAGAGCTTATGGTAAAAATCAAGAAGATTCGATGGATTATCCTAGAATTATAAATAAACAAAATACTGAAAGATTAATTTCTATGCTTTATGATCAGGAAATTATTTATGGAGGTAACTACAATATTGATAACAAATATTTATCCCCTACAATAATTAATAATCCTGATTTAAAATCTGATTTAATGAAAGATGAAATTTTTGGACCAATACTTCCAATACTAGAATTTAAGGATAAAAAAGATATTTTTAAATTAATTTATAATTACGAAAAACCATTAGCTCTTTACGTATTTAGTAAAAATTCAGACTTTTACAATGATATCATTAATAGGCTAAGTTTTGGAGGTGGAGTAATTAATGACACAATGATTCAATTTGGAAATCATAGACTTCCATTTGGAGGAGTTGGAGAAAGTGGAATGGGTGCATACCATGGTGAATCTGGATATAAGTTATTTTCACATCAAAAACCTATTGTTAAAAAAGCTAATTGGTTAGATATTAGTACCAGATATGCACCTTATGAGGGGAAATTAAAAAGTTTAAAAAAGTTGCTTAGATTTTTAAACTAAACCAGAGATGAGAATCTTTTTTTAATTGCGCCAAAGAATTAATTGATTTTTCATCTACTTGAAGTATTCTTGGGTAACCTCCGGTTGTTTGACAATCTTTCATTAAAATTATCATTTTTCCTGCTGGCGTTAACTGAACTGTGCCAGGCATAACTATAGAAGTTATTATTGGGTCTAAATTATTAAATAATAAATCAGACAATTGAATAGCCATTCTATTGTAATTATTCGAAATCATAAATTTATTAGATAAAATAAAATCTTTTTGATTAGAATCTAACATATCAAATTCAGGGCCTTTGTAAGCTTTAATTTCATTATCAATATTTGATATTTTATGTAAATTAATTTTTGATGATTTAAAAATAATGTCTTCATTAAAATTTAAAACATCATTCTTAGCTAATTTTACGGCTTTTGTTAAGTTTTTGAACATACTTCTGCTTCCTAACACTTTTTCAGTCTTAAATCCACCTAAAATAGCAACGTAACTTCTTAAACCGCTTTTCAACACCCCAAAACTTAAAACATCATTAGCTTTAATAAAAATTGGATTATTCATTTTAATAATCTTATTATTTAATAAAGGAGAAAAATTAGCCCCAGTTATACATATAACAGTTTCATTAATAAACTCTAAAACAGGACCTACCATTGTAATTTCCAATACAGCTGAATTAATTGAGTTATTTAAAATTTTATTTGCTAAATCAGATGAAAAACTATCCATTGAGCCAGAACATGGAATTCCATAAGATTGTTTACCCTTCCTTCCAATATCTTGAATAGTAGAATATAATCCAGGTTTAATAACTTTAATCATTCCTCACCTCCGATTCTATTATATAGCTATCTAAATTATTTGAAATATAATTATGTTCCTTAATATCTATTGGATAAAAATTTATTGAATCTCCAGGACTTGCAAATGAAATTTTATGAAGCTTATCTTTATTTATAAAATCAATAGGAGAATTTCCAATAATATTCCAACCACCAGGGCTATTTGAAGGGTAAACTCCAGTCTGATTCCCTCCTATAGCAACAGAACCTTTAAGAATATTTAAATCAGGCTGAACTTTCCTCGGAAAATACAACCTCTTATTCAAATTACTCAAATATAAAAAACCAGGTAAAAAACCTAAAAAACAAACTTTATATGTGTTTTTATAATGAAGCTCGATAATTTCATCTTTTTCTATATTTTTATTTTTACTAATATTTTCTAAATCAGTAGCAAAATAATCATCATAACATACTGGAATTTTCCAAATAATTTTACTCTCATAAATATCATAATTTATGTCTAAGTAGAGCGTTTTTAAACTCTTAATTTCGTTATAGATATTATCTATAGTGTTAGTATAAACAACTAATAATGAGCTATATGCATTTATAACCTCAACTAAAGCTTTATCACTTAACTTAATTGATTTTTTGAAAGATAACACGTCGAATAAAACAGCATTTTCAATCAAATTTGGCCAAGATATCAAAATAGATTTGGAATCAAAACGACGATAACTTAAATTGAATTTAGGCCTTATCATTGAAAAAATAGTTATCGTATAAATTATTCAAAAGTATATGCGAATTATTTGTGTCTCCGTGAACACAAAACGTATCCCCCACTATAAAGATAAAATTATTAGAAATAGTTTTAACTTTAGACTTATTCACTACCATTTTATATCTACACGACATTTCTAATCCGTTTTCAAGCATGGAATTTGCCTCACCCCTAGAAACCAAGGTGTAATCATTATTATAATTTCTATCTAAAAAAACCTCATAATCAACCTGAACACCATAATCTTTAGCGATTTTTGATACAACTGATTTATAAGGAGCTAAAATTTTTACATTTTTAAACAACTTAACCACTTGCACAAAAGATTTAGAAACCTCAACATCATTAAAACATTTATGATATAAAGCTCCATGAGCTTTAATATGATCTAATTTATCCACACCTAAGTTATTTAAAATCAATAATAGAGATGATATTTGATCATACAATGAATCTTTTAAATCATCCATACTAATAAGCATTTCTTTTCTTCCAAAATTGATTTTATCTGGATATGATGGATGTGCACCAATATTAACACCATGAGAAATTGCTAATTTGGCTGTTTTGATCATTGTCTGCTCATTACCGTAATGACCTCCACAAGCAATCGAACAAGACTTTAAATACGGCATTAAAGCAGATTCATTAACTACTCCCTCACCAACATCTGAATTTATACTTAATCTTTTCAAATTATACCTATTACAGATAAAACACTTTTAATTCCAATAAACATAGTAAACAAAATAATAATTAATGTTATTAAATTAAGTAAATAACCGTTACTGTGGTTCTTCAACAAACGATTATTATTAGCTACTATTAATAAAAATACAGCAATTACAGGAAGCAAAATACCATTTGCAACCTGTGCAAATTTTATAATTTCAATAGATTTAAAGTCTAAGCTTGAAAACAAAACACCCATAAACAACACAACAAACCAAACCACCCTAAATCTTTTTGACCTTACACTTGCTTTCCAACCCATACATCCACAAGTAACATAAGCAGCAGCTAGCGGCGCTGTCACTGAGCTAGTCAAACCAGCAGCAAACAAACCTAGAGAAATAATCAACTTAGAAAAACCACCAAATAAAGGATCAATTCCTAAAGCTAAATCAGAAACGCTTTGAATTTTAACATCTCCGATAGCTGAAGCAGTAACCATTACAGACATTGAGATAATACCACCTAGCACAACAGCTAACAAAGTGTCTATTTTTACGAATTTCAAGTCTGATATACGACTCCATTTATCACTAACCAATGATGCGTGTAAAAAAATATTATATGGAACAACTGTTGTTCCTATTAAACCTATGATAATGAACAAACTTCCATCTGGAAATTTTGGAATAAACAAACCTTTTAATATTAAATAAAAATCAGGTTTAACAATTATCGCAGAAGTTAAAAATGCCAAACTCATTACTAAAACTAAGCCAATTAAAACCCTTTCAATTAACCTCCTACTTCCAGTAAATAAAATAACAAAAGCCAACAAACCAACTAATATTGAGTAAAAGTTTATACTAAAATCGGTGTATGAATATGATAGTTGACCAAAAATTGAACTTACTCCTAAAACGCCACCACTAATATTACCTGCTTGATAAGCAGTATTACCGATTAATATTGCTGATAAAACTAATGTCACGGCTAAATATTTTAAAATTTTATTATCAAAACTTTCTAATAAGTTGGCTGATAATCCTTTCTGAGTAATCAATCCTATTTTAGCAGCAGTTAATTGTAGAATCGTAGTTACCAATAATGAAAATAGTAAAGCCCACATTAAATCTAAACCATATTGAGCCCCTGCAATTGAACATATTGTAATAGTGCCTGGACCTATAAAAGCCGCAGCAATAACAGTCCCAGGACCTATGTTTTTTATTGATATCAAAATTTATTAAAGCTAATTTTTAATATTTTTTTTGAGGATTCAGTTATTTTATATCTATCATCGATTCTATGATTAATGACCCATATTATTTCATTATTGCCATTCACAAGAACAAGAGTTCTCTTTTTATCTGTTAAAGAAGTTTTTTCATCCTTTAAAAACTTACTTAATGATTTTTTACCCTTCATTCCTAGAGGAATAAACCACATACCAGGAAGATAAGAAACCACCTTAAGAGGATAAATCAAACAATCTTCGTCAATAAATACATTTGATGCATCATTAGCACAATCCAAACTATTAATTGAACTAAATTTCAAAGATCCATAAATAACATTTACGTCCAACAATTCATTATCAACATAAACAGTATCGAAAGACAAATCAGAAATCTTCTCCAAAATAAGACAACTTCTATCCTTAACCAATCTATGAGTTTTTGAGATCACATACTTACCAGCTTGAGAGCTGAGAATTTTTTTAATGTCAACAATGTTAGTGAATCCATATTTATAAAAAAACTCATACAAATAGAAGTCTAAATTATCTAACTCTAAGATTTTATTAATATCATATTTAGTTTGATAATCCTCTTTAGTTACAATCTTTTCAGAAACTTCATCAATTTTTTCCTTTATAATTGATTTTGAACCTTGCAAAAAGGATAAGGTATTTTTAAAACCTTTTAACAAACTTGGGTTAAATTTCTTAAATCTAGGAATTATATTATTTCTTATATCATTCCTTAAATAAAGATTTGAATTATTACTACTATCCTCCCTCCAAGCAATATTATTGTTTTTAGCAAACTTTAAAATTTCATCCTTTGAAAAATTTAATAATGGACGTACTAAATTATTGGCAACAACAGGAATTCCAGAAAGCCCATCTAAACCACTACCTCTAGACAAATTTATAAAAAAAGTCTCCAGTTGGTCATCTAAATGATGAGCTGTTAATACGTAATCATAATCAATTGATATAGTATCAAACCATGCATATCTAAGCTCCCTAGCAGCCATTTGTGTCGATAAAGCATTTTCTTTCTTATATTTCAACGTATTAAAAGTTTTGGAATAATATTTTACATTTAGAGACTTTGCAAAATTTTTTGAAAACTCGGCATCTAAATCACTTTCATTTCCCCTTAGTGAAAAATTACAATGCGCAATTGAAAAATCTAAATCTAATTTTTTACATAAACTGCATAGTACAACACTATCAACACCAGAAGATGTAGCAATAATAATTTTACTTTTGAATAAAAAAGGTAATTTACTCAGTAAATGAGATTTAAATTCATCTAACATTATATCGTAATATTTATCACAAATATAATAAAGATCTGTACACAGAATTAATTATATGTGTAGAGCTCTGTTTTCAGTAGCAGCTAAAGCTGCTTCTTTAATAGCTTCAGAGTAAGTAGGGTGAGCATGTGATATTCTAGCTATATCTTCAGCTGATGCTCGATACTCCATTGCAATAACGGCTTCAGAAATCAAATCAGCACATCTAGCACCAATCATGTGTACTCCAATAATTTCATCAGTATTTTTATCTGCCAAAATCTTAACAAAACCATCTAAATCAGAACTTGCTCTACTTCTTCCTAGAGCTCGCATAGGAAATTGTCCAACTTTATAATCAATATTGTTTTCCTTTAAATAATCTTCAGTTTTTCCAACTGAGGCAACCTCAGGCCATGTGTAAACAACACCTGGAATAAGATTATAATCAATATGTGGTTTTTGTCCCGAAATAATTTCAGCAACAAATACACCCTCTTCTTCAGCTTTATGTGCCAACATAGCACCACTTATAACATCTCCAATAGCATATATATTGGTGTGGTTAGTCTGTAAGTAATCATTAACTTTAATCTGACCCCTGTCAGTTGTCTCCAAACCAATAGCTTCAAGATTTAGTCCATCAGTGTAAGCAGATCTTCCAATACTAACCAAACAATAATCTCCATTGAATTCAACTAGCTTACCATTTTTATCTTCAGCCGTTACTCTAATATCATTATTAACTCTTTCAACAGCTGTAACTTTGTGTGATGTATGTATTTTAAATTTCTGTTTCTTAAAAACCTTTGTTAATTCTTTAGACAAGCCAGAATCCATTGTTGGAATAATTTTATCCATATATTCAATAATAGAAACTTCAGCACCTAATCTTTTATAAACTTGACCTAACTCTAACCCAATAACTCCACCACCAATTATAATTAGATGTTTAGGGATTTCTTTTAATTTTAAAGCTTCAGTAGAGGAAATAATCCTCTCTTTATCTATTGTTACAAAAGGTAAAGAAGCAGGCTTACTCCCAGTTGCTATTATTATATTTTTTGACTCTAAAATAATCTCCTTATCATCAGAAACAACTTTGACTTTGTTTTTATCAACAAAAGACCCAAAACCATTATAAACTTTGATATTATTTTTATTCATTAAAAAATCAATTCCTTTTGTAGTTTGAGAGACTACATCGTTCTTTCTAGAAATCATTTTATTAAAATCTAAAGAAATTTCACCATTAATATTAATACCATGGTTAGAAAAATTTTTGGTAGCTTCTTCAAAGTGATGAGATGAGTCCAATAAAGCTTTACTAGGAATACAACCAACATTTAAGCAAGTACCACCCATTGTATTATATTTTTCAACTATAGCAGTTTTCATACCTAATTGAGCACATCTTATTGCTGACACATAACCACCTGGGCCAGATCCAATAACTAAAACATCAAATGAATCCATAATAATATTATTAAATTATTGAGCAAAAATACAAATGTTTTGTGTCTAGGCAATGAATATTTTATCAATTAAATAAATTTTAAATAAAATAATATTCCATATCTTGTAACACTTAAATACACATCTTTTTTTATGAAAAAAAAACCAGCAAACGAAATTCAAGATTTACAATATTTTGGAGAATTCGGAGGAGTTAATCCGTCAATTTCTGACTCTTCAACATATACTTTTTTATCAGCTAAATCAATGTCTGATACCTTTGAAGGTAACAGTGAGGGTTGTTACCTTTACTCTAGACACACAAGTCCAAGTAATTTATATTTAGGAGAAGCTTTAGCTGCTATGGAAAACACTGAATCTGCAACAGTCTTTGGATCTGGAATGGGAGCTATAACATCTACATTATTACAACTTTGCAAGTCAGGAGATCATGTCGTTTCTAGCAGAACTGTTTATGGTGGTACTTATGCTTTTTTAAAAAATTTTGCAAGCAAACTCAATATCAGTACTAGTTTTGTTGACATTACAGATTTAAATTCCATAAAAAACAGCATTAATAGTAATACAAAATTAATTTATTGTGAAGCAGTCAGTAATCCATTATTAGAAATTGCAGATATTTCTAAAATTTCCAAAATTGCAAAAGAAGCTGGTATTAAGTTAATAGTTGACAATACTTTTTCTCCTCTGTCAATTTTGCCAAAAAACTTAGGTGCTGATATAGTTATACATAGCATTACCAAATTTATTAATGGAACTAGCGATACAATTGCTGGTGTAGTTTGTGGTAGTCAAGATTTTATTAATCAACTTAGAGATGTAAATGATGGCGCGTCTATGTTATTAGGATCAACTCTGGATAGCCTAAGAGCTGCATCAGTTCTTAAAAACCTAAGAACTCTACATATCAGGATTAAAAAACACAGTGAAAATGCTATGTACATAGCAAAAATGTTTGAATCAGATGGCATAAGAACTGTTTACCCAGGCTTAAAAAGTCATCCATCTAATAAGTTATATGAATCATTTTTAAATGAAGACTATGGTTTTGGCGGTATCTTAACTATAGACGCAGGTGATTTAAAAAAAGCTAATAGTCTGATGGAACTGTTGCAACAAAAGAATGTTGGTTACTTAGCAGTTAGTTTAGGTTTTTATAAAACCTTATTTAGTACTCCAGGATCATCCACCTCTTCTGAAATCCCCGAAGATGAGCAAAAACAAATGGGTCTAAATGAAGGATTAATAAGGTTCTCTATAGGGCTTGACAATGACATTGGAAGAACCTATAAAATTATTAAAGAATGTATGCGTGAAGTTAAATTAATTTAAAAGATGAGCAACTCAAAAGAAATAAGCTTAATCACATCTATCTTTCCAATAATTTTTCTTGTATCAATGTTGGTATACAATATTTTCAACAATGAATGGCTTGGGGCATATACTTTCCACATAATACTATTAACTACTGCAGCAATAGTCACTATTACAGGTTTAATAAATAATGTCACTTTAAAAGAAATACTTATCAAAATTTATAAAAGTGTAAAAAGCATAAAGACTCCGATTATAATTTTATTGCTAGTTGGTGCCTTAGCAGGAACATGGAAAGTCAGTGGAGTTATTCCTGCAATGGTCTATTACGGGATTAACTTTATAGATCCAACAATTTTTCTTCCCCTAACACTAGTAATTACAGCGATTGTTTCATTGACTGCAGGAAGCTCATACATAACTTCCGCGACAATTGGAGTTGCATTAGTTTCTGTGGGTAATGCATTCGGCATTCCCCCCAGTATGACAGCTGGAGCAGTAATTTCTGGAGCGTATTTTGGAGATAAAATGTCACCTCTAAGTGATACTACGAATTTAGCTTCTGCAATTTCCGGAACTGATCTTTATACTCATATCAAGTATATGATGTACACCACATTTCCAACTTTTATAATAACATTTATTATATTTTGTATAATAACTTTAAATTTAAACAACTCTAGTTCAAATGATGCCATAGAAATTGGTTTCATTTCAGAAATATTAAAAAAAGACTTTTACATCTCTCCATTATTATTTGCAATACCCATATCCGTTTTGGTATTAGCTTATTTTAAAGTAAAACCTGTAATTGCATTATCATTTGGAGTTTTATTTGCGATAATTTTTTCTGTAATTTTTCAAAGCAATATTCTTGAACAAATTGACATATCTACTTTAAAAGCGATATTTAGTTCTGTATTCACATTTACAGAGATTCCCCTAGAAGTTATCGATAATACTAAAAACTCCAAACTCTTAGAGGGTATAAATGATTTATATACGAGAGGAGGCATGGAATCAATGCTATGGGTTATTCTCTTAACAATGTGCGCTATGGTATTTGGAGGAGCTATGGAGGCAATTGGAGCATTAAATAAAATAACCAACGAATTATTAAAATTGGCTGATTCTGCCTTTGGACTCGTTAGTAGTACTGTAGCTAGTTGCCTAGGAGTAAATTTATTTGCTTCAGATCAATATCTTGCAATTATAATTCCTGGAAAAATGTTTAAAAAAGCTTATGAAGAAAATAATTTAGCCCCTGAAAACTTAAGTAGAACACTTGAAGATTCCGGAACAGTAACTTCAGCATTAATTCCATGGAATACATGTGGAGCCTATCATTATGGTGTGCTTGGAGTAAGTGTTGTGGATTATTTTGTATATGCAATATTTAATTGGCTGAGCCCAATTATGACATTAATATATGCTGGAATTGGTATAAAAATAAGATCTATAATCAGTAATACTAAATAACAAAAATTAAATTAATTGTAGTAATTTGTAAGCTAAATCAATTGTTTAAAAATGTCTAAACCTAAAATAGATAAAAAAAGTAAAATATTTTCTTTCAATAATGAAAAGAGAAAACTTAACAGCTCTCAAAAACTATTTATAGGTAGTACATTAATAGTTATTTCTTTTGTACTATTAATATCATTTACTTCTTATTTTTTCTCAGGAAATTCAGATCAAAGTACCTTAATTCAATTTACAAATAAAGATGTTAATCCAGAAAACTGGATGAGTAAAGTTGGTGCTTTTTTATCAGATTTGTTTTTACATAAAGGATTTGGAATATCATCATATATAATTTGCTTTTTAACTTTTATTTCTGGTTTGTTTGTTTTATTGGATTCAAACAAAGCTAAATTAACTAAACATTGGTTTTGGGGTATTTTAATAATGGTTTGGATTTCACTACTCTTTGGTCTAATTAATCTTGAAACAGGAAAATTTTCTGGAATAGTTGGCTTTGAATCAAATCTATTTTTAAAAAGTTATATCGGAAACATCGGAACCTCTTTTTTACTACTACTATCTGCCATATTTTATTTAACTTTTAGGTTAAAAGTTGGTGTTGATTCATTTAAAGATTGGTTTACTTATAAAAGTAAAAAACAAGATGAGAATTTTATAACAAATTTAGATGATATTGAATCTCAGGAACCAGTGGATATAATAGAATACAATATAGAAAATCCAATTTTAAAAACAAACAATAATGACAAAAAAGAATTAGTTCTAGACAAAAACTTAAAAGACGAAAACAATGAGAAGTCTTCAAATGATCATGAGATTACTATTGAAATAAAAGAAACATTTCAAGAAGAATCTGAAACAGACAATTTATCAAAAAAATTAGTGAAAGACTTTGGCTTATTTGACCCAAAATTAGAATTAGCATCTTTTAAATTCCCAAACTTAGATATTCTTAAAAAATATAATTCCGAAGGAATAACAATAAACAAAGAAGAATTAGAAGAAAATAAAACTAAAATCGTAAACACTCTTAGTAATTATAAGATTGGCATTGAGAGCATTAAAGCTACTATTGGTCCTACAGTTACACTTTATGAGATTGTGCCAGAAGCAGGAGTAAGAATATCTAAAATTAAAAATTTAGAAGATGATATTGCATTATCATTATCGGCTCTAGGAATTAGAATAATAGCTCCAATTCCTGGCAAAGGTACCATTGGCATTGAAGTTCCTAATAAAAACTCTACAATAGTTTCTATGCATTCTGTGATTTCATCTCAAAAGTTTCAGCAGTCAGAAATGATACTACCGATTGCTCTAGGAAAAACAATTAGTAATGAAACTCTTGTTGTTGACTTAGCCAAAATGCCCCACTTACTAATGGCTGGAGCTACAGGTCAAGGTAAGTCTGTTGGCTTAAATGCTGTACTAACGTCTTTATTGTATAAAAAACATCCTGCAGAGGTTAAGTTTGTTCTTGTAGACCCTAAAAAAGTTGAATTAACTCTGTTTAATAAAATAGAAAGACATTATTTGGCTAAACTTCCTGATAGTGAAGAAGCAATAATTACAGATAACACTAAAGTGATAAACACACTTAATTCATTGTGTATCGAAATGGACAACAGATATGATTTATTAAAAAATGCACAATGTAGAAATATTGTAGAATATAATAAAAAATTTAAATCCAGAAAGTTAAATCCAAATGATGGACATCAATTTCTTCCATACATTGTTTTAGTAGTTGATGAGTTTGCAGATTTAATAATGACAGCTGGAAAGGAAGTAGAAACTCCGATTGCAAGAATAGCTCAGTTAGCTAGAGCCATTGGTATACATTTAATCATTGCGACTCAAAGACCTTCAGTAAATGTTATAACGGGTGTAATAAAAGCTAATTTCCCTGCAAGAATTGCATTTAGAGTGACTTCAAAAATAGATTCAAGAACAATATTAGATAGCTCCGGTGCTGATCAATTAATAGGTAGAGGGGATATGCTTTATACACAAGGAAATGAATTAATTCGAGTGCAATGTGCTTTTGTAGATACACCTGAAGTTGAAAAACTTACAGACTTTATAGGCTCTCAAAAAGCATATGCAAGCGCACATGTGTTGCCAGAATATATTGGTGATGAAAGTGGCACAAGTCTTGATATAGATATTTCTGATAGAGACAAGTTATTTAGAGAAGCAGCTGAAGTTATTGTTATAGCTCAACAAGGATCTGCTTCTTTACTTCAACGTAAATTAAAACTTGGTTACAATCGAGCAGGTCGTCTTATTGATCAGCTTGAGGCAGCAGGTATTGTAGGACCATTTGAGGGGAGTAAAGCTAGACAAGTAATTATAACTGATCTATCTGCTTTAGATAGACATCTTGAAAAAGAAAAAAACATATAAAATGAAAAAAACATACACACTAATAATATTATTATTAAATACATTAATAATTACATCACAAAATGATCCACAGGCAGAAGATTTACTTAATAAAGTTTCTGAAAATATAAAAGCATACGAAAGTATGTATATAAATATCAATCACAATTTAAGTAATCAGGAAGAGGATATTGACCAGACAAACAAAGTTAGTTTTGTAAAAAAAGGAGATAGATATAATGTAAAGTGGAATGATATTACATTTATTTATGATGGTAAAAAACTTTACACAATAAATCCTGATGATGAAGAAGTGACAATTTCAACAGAAGATTTAGATGAAGAAAGTACAATAACACCGAATAAAATTCTAACATTTTTTGAAGAAGGTTACGAGTTTAAAATGGATATAACTCAGGATGTTACTGTAATTGATTATTATGAGCAAAAAACAAGAAAATTATTACAATATATAAAGCTTATACCAATAGATTCTGATTCAGAAATTGACTTTATCTTATTAGCTATTGAAAAAAAGAACAATAGAATTTATAAGAGTATTGAAAAGGGTAAAAGTGGTACAATAACTACTTATACAATAACTTCATTTGAAGTAGACCTTCCATTAAAAGATGATCTATTTTTATTCAATGAAAAAGATTACAAAGACTATTACATTAATAATATTGATTAGTTAAAGTTGAAAATTTTAGATAAATATATACTGAAAACATTTATTAAAACATTTTTAAGTGTTTTCTGTATAATAATGTTAATTTTTTTGCTTCAATCTGTTTGGTTATATATTTCTGAATTAGCAGGAAAAGATCTAGATATTTCGATTATAATTAAATTCCTTTCCTATGTTTCACCGAGACTGGTAATATTAATATTACCATTGACAATTTTACTTTCAAGTATTATGGTATTTGGAAACTTTGCTGAAAATTATGAGTTTGCAGCAATGAAATCTACTGGAATTTCTCTTCAAAGAGCTATGAGAAGTTTAAGTATATTCATTTTATTTGTTGCAATACTAACATTTTTCTTCTCAAATAATATAAACCCTGTAGCTGAATATAACTTTCACAACTTGAGAAAGAATATATCTAAAGTAAAACCCACAATGGCAATCGCGGAAGGACAATTTAATCAAATTGGCCAAATCAATATTAAAGTGAAGAATAAATCTGGTGATAAAGGTCAGTATTTAACTGATGTAATCATTCATCAAAAAAAGAATAAAGTAGGTAATTACACTGTTATAAAATCAAAAACTGGCGAGATTTCAAGCAGTTTGGATTCGGACATTCTTCAATTAAAATTATTCGATGGCAATTACTATGACGAAGTTATTCCTACAGATTATCAACAAAGAGATAAGAAACCATATTTAAAAAGTTATTTTAAAGAATATATTTTAAACATTGATTTAGCTGAAATTAACAATGTAGATTTTGATGATAAAGATGATGTAAATAAGTATACAATGCTAAATGTTACAGATTTAGATTTTACTATTGATTCATTACTTGTAAAGAAAAAGGAAGACTATAAACTTATTTCCAGCAAAATGCATAACCGATCAAATGCTCTTGTTTTGAATGATAATGTCAAAAATAAAATTGTTGATTCAATCTATAAAGGTGAAAATTTTTACGACTTATTTAAACTTAAAAAGCAAGTTCAGTTATTTGACTTGGCGATTAGTTCTGTCAATAGTACTAATAGTATAATAAAATCGAATAGAATAATTCAAGCATACAGAGAAAAAAACATAAACAAACATATAATATCTCTTCATGATAAATTTTCTATTTCATTTGCATGCATAATATTGTTCTTTATTGGAGCTCCTTTAGGAGCTATAATCAGAAAAGGTGGATATGGTTTACCTTTAGTTATTTCAATAGTACTTTTTTTAGTTTATCATTTTATTGGAATTTTTTCTAAAAATTTAGCTGAAGATAGTAGTATTAGTCCTATTCTGGCTAGTTGGCTATCAACTATTATTATGCTTCCCATTAGTATTTATTTAACAAATAGGGCTACAAGGGATAGATCTATATTTAACTTCGACAATTTATACAGTATTATAAACAATTTTTTTAATAGAAGTAATAATACTTGATTAAAAAACAGTGTATCTTTACAAAAAATAAGCTAAAATGACTAAACGATACAATCAAAAGTTAGACAGTATAGAATCTGCAATTAACGATATTCGTTCTGGAAAAGTCATTATTGTTGTTGATGATGAAAATAGGGAAAATGAAGGGGATTTTTTAGCAGCGGCAGAAACTATAACGCCTGAAATTATAAACTTCATGGCAATGCACGGAAGAGGTCTAATATGTGCGCCTATTACTGAAAAAAGATCAAAACAATTAAAACTCAATCCTATGGTTGGTAACAATACCGACCCTATGGAAACAGCATTCACTGTATCAATTGACCTAAAAGGTAACGGAGTAACAACTGGAATTTCAGCAACTGATAGGGCTAAGACCATAAAATCACTAATTGACAAAAAAACTAGGCCTCATGATATATCAAAACCTGGTCATGTTTTTCCATTAATAGCAAAAGAAGGTGGTGTACTTAGAAGAACAGGCCATACGGAAGCTGCAATTGATTTTGCTCGGCTTGCTGGGTTTGAAGCTGCAGGTGTTATTGTTGAGATAATGAATGAAGATGGATCAATGGCAAGATTACCAGAACTTTTTGAAGTTGCAGATAGATTTAATCTTAAAATAATTTCAATTGAAGATCTTGTAGCTTATAGAATGGAACATGACTCTTTAATTGAGAAAAAAGAAGATTTTCAAATCGAAACTAGATTTGGAAGTTTTAGACTTAGAGCTTATCAACAAACTACAAATGATAGACTTCATATCGCATTAACTAAAGGGAGCTGGGAACCTAACGAACATGTTTTAACAAGAATTAACTCTAAGCTTATTAATAACGATATATTAGGTACTCTAACTAACAATATGGACAAAAAGCTTGACGACATGTTTGAATTAATAAATAATGCAGGTAAAGGTGCGATAGTATTTATTAATCAGCAAAACAAATCTTTAAGCACTTTAAATAGATTGAAAATATTAAAAAAGAGTCAATTAAGAGGTGAAATTGTAAAAGCACCCAAAATTGAAATGGATAATAGAGATTTTGGAATAGGTGCTCAAATACTTCATGATTTAAATATTCATAAAATAAGATTAATATCAAATGGTACTGCCACTAAAAGAGTTGGAATTATAGGATATGGATTAGAAATAATTGATTATGTCAATTATTAATCCTTTTTTTTTGACTGTATATCCATTTAAAAAAATCTTTTTCCTTAAAAGCATTAGTCCAGCTATCATGATTAACATTATCATAGAGAGTAAATTTAGGCTTCCCTCCTGCTTCAATTATTGCTTCAACCATCTTTACAGAATATAATGGATGTACAACATCATCTTTTGCACCATGAAAAATCCAAACAGGTGTTTTTTTAGCAAATAACTTAGCAGTCTTTGGATTAGCTCCTCCACATATAGGAACTCCTGCGGCAAACATATCTGGTCTTCTGTAAAGCATTTCAAAAGTACCCATTCCTCCGTTAGAAAGTCCAGAGATGTATATTCTATTTTTATTTACATTGTCTAAGTTAGATAATGAGTCCATTAATTTCATAACTAAATTAAGGGCTTTAGTTTCTTTTTTGTTTTCGTCATAAAATTTATAATTCTTACCGTCTTTTGACTTTATAAGTTTTCTGTTTGTCCAAGAATCATCGTCTGGACATTGAGGAAAAACACCATAAGATTTATAGTAATTTCGATTTCTTTGATTAATAAAAAGACCAGCTATGTATTTTAATTGTTGTTTATTATCACTTCCTCTCTCACCAAAACCATGTAAAAACAAGTGTAATGGATATTTGCCCTTCTTTTTGAGTTTTTTTGGCAATAATAACCTGTAATTTAAAGTATCATTTCCATCTATAAATTGCTTATGCAAAAATATACTCTCATTTTGAGATATTAATAAATTAAAAACAAAAAAAACTAATAGTGATAAACGCATTACTTATTATTTAATTTCTATAGTATTATCATTAATGTCTTTTCTAACTTTTTTAAAACTAGAAAACTGATCATTAACTGATCTATAACCCACTGGCATAACTAAGACTGATTTTAAATTTTTAGACTTAAGATCTAAAATTTCATCATATTTTTCTGGTAAAAAACCTTCCATTGGACACGAATCTATTCCCTCCACAGAACATACGGTCATCAAATTACCTAAAGCTAAATATGC
>JADHRR010000009.1:0-41625 GCA_016777305.1 Flavobacteriaceae bacterium | reverse complement strand
CTGCCACCCCGACTAGGGTCGCGTAGCTCAGCTGGATAGAGCATCTGCCTTCTAAGCAGACGGTCATAGGTTCGAATCCTATCGCGATCACATCAAACCTTACCTTAATTGGTAGGGTTTTTTTGTTTTTAACAGATGGTGATGTACGTTAAATAAAACTATTACTACATTATTACAAATAACTTAGACTGTTATAAATATATCAAAATAATCTCTGCTTGAATAATATTTGACAGCTGTGTGACAGTTATTTGTGTTCTTTTCGACTTTTAGTTATTTTCCCAACGAGAGTTGTTCCAACTCAATTGAGCATAAGGCAAACGGCTAATTAATAGAGTCTTTTACGATAACTTTAGCATTATTAATAGAATCCATCTCCATCTCTCTTTCTAATCTTAAGTCCTCTAATATCTTTTTTAAGTTTTTTGTTGATTCTGTATCCTCAATACCATTAGAGTAAACAAACATAGTGCCTCTATTATCTGGATTGGTACTCCATTGCATTTGATATACTGCACCATCTATTTGGTCAAGCATTAAGAAGTTATACATATTACCAGTTGGATATAATTCAAACCTACCTATTTCAATTTCATCAGTACCACTATAATCAATATCATTTAAAGTGACTTGAAATTGGTTACCCTCAATAGAGGATTGAACTTGACTTATTTTACCAGTAGCAGTATCAAGTTTTAAGAGTGTCCACATATTGTCAGTCTTATACAACTTATATCTGTCTGCATCATCTTGCCCAAAAGACATTAAAGGAATAAACAATAAAAGGAATAGTAGTTTCTTCATATTCTCAAATATAGGAAAAAAAGTTATTGACATTACTTACAGATAAAAACAGAGATAAAGTTTGTTGATAAGACATAAGGTTTGTTAAAAACTATGACTTTCTTATACTACAAATACCGACTATATTGCAAGACAGTAACGTATTGAATTTACAACAGATTTACTGTTTTAGAGTTATATAAAAAAGGGATATTTATTGCTTTTGCAGAGAAGATACTAACAAATATGACTTATCAACAGTTTTGTAGAAAACAAAATACACTAAAACTTGATTCTTAAAAATAGAACTTGTAACTTTAGTAGTATAAGATATAAAGCTTATGTTTTTCTTCTATAGTTTTATAGTTAATAGCGCCCTAAAGGCGCATATCTAAATATTTATCTAAACATATATCTAAAGATTTATAAAGAAATATATCTAAAGAAATATCTATAAAAACTTGAATACAGAATAATTATGCTCAATATTTAATGATGAGTATTTTAAAGCGACCTAAAGGTCGGTTGTTTATTGTTTGAATATTATAACACAAAATAACATTATGGGTTTTGAAAAGAACAACACATACGGAGTACAAACAAAAAGAGGAAAGAATAAATCTTCTGAACTTTTAAAAGAACAGCTACATAAAATAGCTAATACAGTAGTTAATGAATTAGATTTAGGAAGACTCACAAATAATCAAAGAATACAACTAATAAAAGCAGTATTACCATACTTAATATCTAAACAAAAGAACATACAAGACTTACAACAAGAGCAACCTTTGTTTCAAATAGTAAGCAAAAACTAATCTAATTGAGCAACTAATTTCTCTAATCTTTCTAATCTTTTTTCCTGTTCTAAATATTTACTTTCTTGCTCTTTCATTTTACCATCTTGTTCTTTAAGTGCATTAATTAACACTGGAACGAGTCCTTGATAGTTAACCGCTAACATTTCATTTGCGTCTTCACTTACAAGTTCTGGAAATACTTCCTTTATCTCTTGTGCAAGTACGCCTATCTTTTGTTTTCCTTTCATTTCATAGGACTTGCCATCAATAAGTAATAGTCTTGAAAGTGTAGAACCAACTGATACGATATTTGATTTAAGTCTTGCATCGGAAGAAACTACTACATCTCCACTTACTGTTAAGTCATTGCTTACTGTAGCATCTCCGTTAAACATTACTTTAAAAGCATCAGATTTTGCATTAGATGCTGTTCCATTTCCAATCACAAAAGCAGGGGCAGATGTAGAAAATGAACTTGCACTTGTTGCTGATGAACCTGAAGAATTATATTGTCCAATTACTGTTGAGGCATAATCACTTGCTATTGTTTCTTTCCCCATTACTGTAGAAGCATCTCCGTTTGCTGTTGTATTCCATCCTATTGCTGTAGAAGCCAATCCACTTGCTGTTGCGCCTACTCCAATTGCTGTAGAATAATCTCCATCTGCTGTTGTGGCATGTCCCGCAGCCGATGAGTGTGTACCAAAATTTGTTGTACTATTTGTGCTCATTTGAGCATTCATACTAAATGTAATAGTTAATGCTAAAAGTGTAAATATTTTTTTCATTGTATCTGTTTTTTGTTGTTATTTTTATATTTTTTTATGAAATTTGCATAAACTTAACATATGTTTTGAATAAATCAAAATAATTTTTTTTATGTCCCTTTAACTATTTTTAGTATGCTAAAAACAGCTCATAACCATAGGCATATCTTCTTCAAATAGTTTAAGTAAAAACTAAATGTTGTAAATTGGGGGTATGAAAAACTATTCTGACTTTATAAAAGAAACACTAATTAAGTTCTACAAATGTGAACTCAAAACTTGGAGAAAGATATTTAGATATAAATCCTAAACAATAGGCATATCTTCTTCTTTTAATTCAGTAATTCTTATATTTAATATTATTAAATTAAAACTAACAATAATTATGAAAAATATTTTTTACACACTATTTGTAAGCTTATTTATTTTAAGTTGTACAACAATTGAAAAAAAATCTGTAAATCAGCAGGGTCTTATTGAAAAAAATGATGAAAAGTCTATGGTTATGGATGCATTTAATAAAGCTTATTTAGATAATGATATGACAGGTCAGGACGGAATTTTTGCTGAAAATGCAGTTGCCATAGTAAATGGTCAAGAGATGTCTCCTGCTGAAATGATAGAAGCATTTATGGGCGGAAGAGGGTTTTATAATGATATAAAGAACATCAACCCATCTACTTCTACATTTATTTATGATGATGGCGCTATTTATACAAGTACTTGGTTCACGTGGGAAGGGATAAGTAAATCTACTGGCGTAATTGTTAATAATCCAGTTCATGCTTATTTTAGGTGGGAAGGTGATAAAGTTTCAAGAGTAACTTATATTTTTGATTCAGCAGAATATGTAGCTAATATGGAATAACTAAACCATAGGCATATCTTCTTCTTTTAATTCAGCTATTTCTAAACCACGTAAATAGGTTAAACTAACATTTATAGAGGAATGCCCCATTGCTTTTTGTAGCTTGGTTAATGAACCTGTTCTTTTAAAGATTTCTATAGCACCAGAGTGTCTAAATGAGTATAGCGTTTGCCCTTGTTCAATCAGATTAGATTGCTTCTTAAAACGACTCCAAAGCGTCTTAAAATAGTCTTTATTTAAAGGTTGAGGTTTATTAGAGAATATATTATTATTTAAATCTCCTTTTACAAGAACATCTCTAATATATGTTGGAACTGGAACTATTCTATTTCTACCAGACTTATTTCTATGACCAGATAAATTAATGTATTTAAGGTCATCAGAAAAGTCACTCCAAGTTAGTTCTCTTATCTCACGATGAGGTCTTAAAAGACATCCGTAAGTCATTAAACTGCATATATAAAGGTTCTTATTAAACAATTTTAATTCTTCCAACATAAGGGATAAGTTTTCTATTGGTCTATTTAATGATGTTTTTATTCTACATCTTTTAATTTTTTATTTATTGGATTTTCCTTTAGTCCTAATTCAACTGCTTTATTTAGTATAGCATTTAAATTTTTTCTTATTGAATTATATGAACTTGTGTTATTATAATGTGATAATGTATTGATAATATCATTTTTAGATAAAGATGAATTATTCATAGTATAAGAAAGTTTTTTGAATGCATATTTTAATTCTGTTTTATATGCTTTAGATATATTTTGTTTTAATTTAATATTCAAAGCATTTTTAATTAATTCTTTATCGTTAAAATGCCCAGTAATTAATTTTTGACTTCTATACTCTTTTAATAAACCACCTTTTATTATATAATTATATACTTCTGCAGCTAATAGGTTAGCCATTTCAATTCTTTTCTTAAAAGGGTAGGAGTTGGGGTTTATACTGCTATTGATTCGTTTTCCATTATATATTCTATATCTAATATTATTTATATAGAAATATACATAGACCTTATTGTTCTTTTGAGAACAAACTTTTGGGTAATTAAAAGTGTTCATTTGACAGTGTTTAGACAGTTAATAATAATTATCTGTCTAAGTAATTGAAGTTCAGTAGCTCAGCTGGATAGAGCATCTGCCTTCTAAGCAGACGGTCATAGGTTCGAATCCTATCGCGATCACATCAAACCTTACCTTAATTGGTAGGGTTTTTTTGTTTTTAGCATATCAAACTTAGATAGTTTAAGTAAAAACTAAATTTTGTAAATTAGGGTATGAAAAAAATTGATCGAAGAAAAGCATTAAAAAATTTATCAATTGGACTTGGTGGAGCTACTATACTATCTAATCCATTAAGTGGGTTTGCTAAAACAGTTACTAATTCAAATCCTATTCCTTCTAAAGTAATTGGAAATATTAGTATTGAAAATCCTGTTACAGTTATTACTTTGGGCGCTGGCAGTAGAGGTAATGTTTATGGAAATTATGGAATTCAATTCCCAAAAGAGTTAAATGTTATTGGAGTAGCAGAGCCCATATCAATTCGAAATGAACGATATTCAAAAAAACATAATATTACAAAAAAAAATAGATTTGATACATGGGAGCAAGTTTTTAATCGACCTAAATTCGCTGATGCAGTTATTATTTCTACCCCAGATAATTTACATTATGGCCCATGCATGAAAGCTCTTGAAATGGGATATGACGTTTTATTAGAAAAACCGATTTCTCCATCTGAAAAAGAATGTTTAGATATCCTAAGTTTAGCCAATAAAACAGGTAGAATTGTTGCTGTATGTCATGTACTTCGCTATGCTCCGTATTTTATAAAATTACGAGAAATGATTCGATCAGGATCTATAGGTAAGCTTATAAGTGTCCAGCATTTAGAACCTATTGAACACATTCATATGTCCCACTCATATGTAAGAGGAAATTGGCATAATTCAAAAGAAACAACTCCAATTATCCTTGCTAAATCTTGTCATGATTTAGATATCCTCAGATGGATTATTGACAAACCATGTAAAAGTATTGCTGCCTATGGTAGTCTAAAATGGTTTAAAAAAGAAAACGCACCTGAAGGTAGTACAAATAGATGTACAGATGGTTGTGCTGTAGAAAAAACATGTCCATATTCTGCTTTAAAAATTTATAATAAACCTGATGGTTGGTCTTCTGTATTTGACTTACCTGATGATACAAGTAAACATAAAGAATATCTCCTTGAACAACTAAAAACAACAAATTATGGTAGATGTGTTTATAGGATGGAAAATGACCAGCCAGATCATTATGTAACATCAATGGAATTTGAAGATGAAATTACAGCTAATTTTTCTATGGAAGCTTTTACATCTTATCATGGAAGAAGAACAAGAATTATGGGTTCTCACGGAGATATAACGGGAGATATGACAGAACTCACTCACACAGATTTTTTAACAGGGAAGGTAACCAAGTGGAATATTTCTATTAATCAAGAAAATAATGGATATCAAGCTAGTGGTCATGGTGGTGGAGATTGGGGATTAGTAACAGATTGGATTAATGCTGTAAAAAATCAAGATACTAGTTTATTAACATCAACAATAGATGCATCTATAGAAAGTCATATTATGGGTTTTATGGCTGAAAAAAGTAGAGAAACTAATCAAACATTTTCTATTCAATTAAAATATAGCTCAGTTGAGAAATCAAGTTGATCTGATACTTGTTGTTTAATTAATTTTTCTGGCGATTAGGATGCCATTTGGACTAGCACACGAACCTAAAAACGCTTCTCCACCCCAAGAATCAAAATTAAATCCCATTACATAAGGCGAATACCCTACTTTTGTAGAGGACCAGTATATTAAGGATTCGTTAAAATTTCCAAATCCAAGAGAGTGAACATTATCAAATATAGCTTTCATTGAATCACGACTAGGAATAAACCAATCATTATTGTTGTTATATTCTAAATCACTAACAATTTTAAAGGCATAATCATCACTGCCAAACTCAAAACCATCTGAACTGTTGTCATTTTGATTCCCATCAACTATCATTTGTGTGTTTGCATCACCAGTACCAATTTCAGCGCTTGTATCAAGGCTAAAAACATCACCCCATGCAACACTCCCTATTTGGGAATAATCAGTAGCTACAATCATGCTTCCGTCTTCAATATTAACATCAAATATAAAACCTCCATTATATTCGATTCCATAAAGTGAGTTTACATCATTTGCTTCTAAAATATCTAAAATATCAACTCCATTATTTAAGTTTTGTTCAACAGTAATTTCAGCATTATATGCGTTTTGTGGTATTAAATCAACACTTTCATCTTTTGAGCAAGTCAATAAAAGAAAAGAAAAAAATAAAATAAGTTTGATGTGTTTCATGACATTATAATTTACTTTTAATATAATTAAAATTTAATTAATAAATTTTAAATGCTATATAACGTTTAATTTTTTTCCAACTTTAATGAAAGCTTTAATTGCTTTGTTTAGATGCTCTTTTGTATGAGCTGCAGATAATTGTACTCTGATTCTAGCTTTATCTTTTGGTACCACAGGGTAGAAAAACCCAATTACGTAAATACCTTCATCTAACAAAAGGTTTGCCATATCCTGAGAGAGTTTCGCATCATAAAGCATAACTGGAACTATTGCCGCATCAGCTCCAACGAGATCAAATCCAGCTTTTTCCATTTCTTTTCTAAAGTAATTGGTATTTTCTTCAAGTTTATCTCTAAGAGTTGTGTCTTTAGAAATCATTTCAAAAACTTTAAGTGTAGCACCAACAATTGTCGGAGCCAATGAGTTTGAAAACAGGTAAGGTCTAGATCTTTGTCGTAGAATCTCTATAATTTCCTTCTTTCCTGTAGTATATCCGCCCATAGCACCCCCAAGAGCTTTTCCTAAAGTACCGGTGATTATATCAACTCTACCTAACACATTTTTTAACTCTATAGTACCTCTACCAGTTTTACCAATAAAACCTGATGCATGACATTCATCTACCATTACTAATGCATCATATTTATCAGCTAAATCACATATTTTATCAAGTTGGGCTACAATGCCATCCATAGAAAATACTCCATCAGTAACAATGATTTTAAATCTGTGTTTTTGTTTACTAGCTTCAATCAATTGATTTTCTAAATCTATCATATCATTATTAGCATATCTATATCTTGCTGCTTTACATAAACGAACACCATCAATAATTGATGCATGATTTAGGGAATCTGAAATAATTGCATCCTCTTTGTTAAGTAAAGGTTCAAATACACCTGCGTTTGCATCAAAGGCAGCAGCATATAATATAGTATCTTCACAGTGAAAAAATTCTGCAATTTTATTCTCTAATTGTTTGTGAATATCTTGAGTTCCACAAATAAATCTTACTGAAGACATTCCAAATCCATGAGAATCTAGTGTATCTTTTGCTGCATTTACTACATCTTTGTTGTTTGATAGGCCTAAATAATTATTTGCACAAAAATTAATTACTTCTTCTCCGGTTGAAACTTTAATTATGGCATCTTGAGATGAGTTGATTATACGTTCTTTTTTATATAACCCAGCTTCTTTAATTTCTTTTAATTCTTTTTGTAGATTTAATTTTATTGCTCCGTACATATTCTATAGTCTTAAACTTGTTTATTATATTTTTCTTTTAATTTTTCCAACATTATAGATGTCATAGAAGTTAAATCGAATTTTGGCTTCCATCCCCAGTCATTTCTTGCTTGTTTATCATCAATACTTTTAGGCCATTTATCAGCAATAGTTTGTCTAAAATCTGTTTCATATTCAATCTTAAAATCTGTATAAGATTTTTTAATTTCATTATAAATTTGATTTGGACTAAAACTCATACCTGCTAGATTATAAGAAGTTCTAATTTTAATGTTTTCTATTGGTGATTGCATTAGTTCTATAGTAGATCTTATGGCATCGCTCATAAACATCATTGGTAATTTAGTTTCAGAATCTAAAAAACATGAAAAAACCTCATTTTTAACTGCACTGTGGTAAATATCCACTGCATAATCTGTAGTTCCTCCTCCAGGCATTGATTGATATCCAATTATTCCAGGATATCTAATCGAACGTATATCTAGCCCATATTTAGTAAAGTAGTATTGAGCCCAATTTTCTCCTGCAGCTTTGCTAATCCCATATACTGTGGATGGATTTAAAAATGCTGACTGTGGGGTATTTATTAATGAGGCTTTATCTCCAAAAACGGCTATCGAGCTTGGAAAAAAAACTTTATTTACTTTATTTAATCTCGATGCTTCAAATACATTAAGCATCATTTTTATATTTAAATCCCATGTCCATAATGGTTTTTCTTCTCCTTTTGCAGACAGAATTGCAGCAAGGTGGTAAATCTCTTTAATAGAATGTTTATTAATGATTTTATTAATTTTATCTAAATCAGTTGCGTCAATGATTTCAAATATCCCATCAAATTCAGTATCCAAAAAAACATCCGAAGCTATAACACTTTCTTTTCCATAGATACTCTGAAGTTCTTTGGTTAACACTGAACCAAGCTGTCCATTTGCACCAATAATTAAAATATTTTTAGACTGCATAAAAAAAGTTATTTTTAAAATTAGTGATATTTAAGTTATTACAAAAGATATTATCTAACCTTTATGTAATGTATTATTTCGAAACATATTCAAGTCTGTTAACATTTACACTGGTAGTAAATAACCCATAATTAACCACTGCTTTATTTTTCTCAATTTTATCAATAGTTCCTACTGTTTTACCATCTTCTAATCTTACTGAATCACCAACTGCTAATATTCTTTTAGGTTTTGTTGGGGCAACAGGGGTTTGTTTTAGTTTTTTCTTTTTTTCTTTTCTAATTATTTCAACTTTCTTTTCAACTTCTTTTTTTAATAAGTCTTCTTGTTTTTGAAGATTTTTCTTTTGCTTTAAACTTAGTTTTTGACGCTTTGAATTTTCTATTTGAACTAATTTAAATAGTTCATTCATTAATTCACGCTTTCGCTTATTATTAAAATAATTATCAGATAACTTAGTGATTTTTTGACCAAGATAAATTAAACGTTGATTACTGTCAAAAAGCTCTTGATAGCTTTGTAATTTTTTCTTTGCTTTTAAGTTAGTAGTTTCAAGTTTATCAGCCTCTAAGCCTTTTTTTATTTCATTTTGTTTAAGAGCTTTTTCTGTTTTTTCAAGTTTAGAGCGTTCTTTTTGAAGTTTTGATATAGTTTTATCAAATCGAATTTTTCCACTTTCAATTTTCTTTTTAGATCGATTGATTAAACTAAAAGGTATTCCGTTTTTCTGAGCTACCTCAAATGTAAATGAACTTCCAGCTTGACCTATTATTAACTTATATAACGGTAATAGGGTTTTTTCATCAAAAAGCATATTTGCATTTTGAATAAAGGGTAATTCGTTAGCAAGTAATTTTAAATTTCCATAATGAGTAGTTATTATTCCAAAAGCTTCACGTTCATAAAAAACTTCTAAAAATGCTTCAGCTAATGCACCACCAAGCTCTGGGTCACTACCAGTTCCAAATTCATCAATTAAAAACAATGTATGTTTATTGCATTTTTTTAAGAAGTTATTCATTTGTTTTAATCGATAACTATAAGTGCTTAAATGATTTTCAATAGATTGGTTATCTCCAATATCAGACAGTATTGAATCAAATAAACAAACCTTTGAACTTTCATGAACAGGAATTAACATTCCTGATTGAACCATTAATTGTAATAGACCTACTGTTTTTAATGTAATACTTTTTCCTCCGGCATTAGGGCCAGAGATTACTATGATTCGACTTTTTGTCGTCATAGTTATGGTTTGTGGATAGGTTTTAGTTTTTTCTTTTCTATTTGAAACAAGTAGGAGTGGGTGGTAAGCGTTAACTAAAAAGATTTCTTGAGTTTCAGTAATCTTTGGTAATACTGCTTGAATAGAATTAGCATATTTTGCTTTAGCATAAATCACATCCATTTCAGTAAGAAAAAATTGACATTTTGAAAGATGATTAGAATATGCGCTTATAAGGCTAGTAAGTTCTAATAAAATACGTTTTATTTCTTCAGTTTCTTCAAATTCTAAGTTGTTTAACTCTCTTTGGTGTTGATAAGTAGTTTCTGGTTCAATATAGACAATGCTTCCTGTTTTACTTGAGCCTAAAATACTCCCTTTGACCTTTCTTCTGTGCATTGATTTGACGGCTAAAACCCTGCGATTTTCCATGACAGTCTCCCTAATATCATCTAAATATTCAGCACTATTATAAGTGCTTAGAGCTGAATTAAAACTACTATTTACCTTAGTTCTAACAGATTGAATAGATTTTCGAGTTTTATATAATAGATCAGATGCATTATTTCTTATTTCCCCATGCTTATCTATTACATCATTAATAGCGTCAGGGATAATAGTATTAATTTCATTTGTAGACGAAAGCGAATTCAAAAGAGGGTAATACTCTTTATGTTTTTTGAAAAATTTGATTAAAATATTTGATGTTATACAGCAACTTGCGATTTTTCTAAATCCGTTAATTTCAAGATAATTATTTTCAATTTTTATTAATTTTAACTCCTTAGTAATGTCTTCAAATCCATGATTTGGGATTCTATTTTCATTTTCAAAAGAACTTACAAATTCATTAGTCAGATTAAGAGACCTATTTACCTCTTTTCTATTTGAAAATGGAACTGTTTTAAGGATTTTTGTTTTCCCTAATGAAGTCACATTGTGTTCAGAAATTTGCTCAATTACCGATTCATATTCTAAATCCTGAAGTGTTTTTTTAGAGATTTTAATCATTATTAAAAAATAGATTTTCGCAAATGTAGTTAATATTGTTTTTAATCAGTTTCAAATAATTGAACATGTAGAGTAACTTATCAAATTTTTCTATTAGTCAAATTTTTGAATTATGTATTTTAATAGTTGATATTTTATTAAATTTTAATTATTTAATTAGGTTTGTTAATTTATTTATACTTATCGAGCTATTTGTTGTATATATCATCATACTTGTTAAGTACATTTGTTCTATGAAGAGTTAGAGAATTTAAAACAATTAATAATGAACAATAACTAACTAAACATTGTTTTTCTAACGCATCAAAACCTCACTTTTATTAGTGGGGTTTTTTTGTTTTTATAATTATTTGCTCATTTGTATGGTTCGTAGTAAAAAATAAATAATCTTCTCCACCATCTAGAATTTTACTTTTTTTTCTAATATCCTTTACATCGATTGGAAAGTTCCTAGTAGTAATATTGGCTTTAGAGATATTTAAATCTTTTAAGTTTCTTTTGCTATAATTTACCACACTATTAACTTCAAATACTCTACCTGGAAAATCAATTAACTCTTTAGAAGTATACAAATGACTATTTGTGTTTAGTTTTTTAACATCATATCTATAACAAATTAAACCAAAAGCTCCAGATTTAAGTATCATTGAATTTGGTTCATATAAATAGTTAAGCACCTCAGAATTATCATTATTTTTCTTATTATCAATTTCATTGATATTAAACTCAAAATCCAACTCTCTATTAGTTAACTCAATACATTTTATTTTAATATTATTATTGCATTTTTTATTTAAGCTAAATAAGACTTCTTTTACTTCGTTATTTATACCAACTATATAGATTTCAGAAACAACTCTTAAATCGTTTATTGTTTTTTTTAAATCAATAATAGGAGAGCACTTAATTAAAATTGTTTTAAAGTTTTGTAATGATTCAATTAAATCATAATTAATTAACGGAATGCAATCACTTAAAAAGTGTACTTTCTTATTTTCTTTATTTCTTCTGGATGGATCTATATATAAAAGATCAATTCCAGTATCTATTTTTTTAGCATACTCAATTCCATCTTCATTTAAATGCTCAATATTAATTAAACCCAATTCTTTTGAGTTTGCTTTTACTATTTCAAATAACTGTTTATTTTCTTCTATATAAATTGTTTTCTTGAATTCTTTAGAGAAGTACATACTATCTACTCCAAAACCACCAGTGGCATCTATCATAGTATACCCAGTAACTATTTTTGATTTAAATTCTGCTGTCTTTTCTGAGGAAGTTTGTTCGATGTTAACTTTATTTGGAAAGTAAATATTTGGTGTATTAAAGTAAGTGGGGAGTTTCTTTTTAGATTTAACCTTAATACTTATTTGCTGGGCAATTTCTTTATTAGTAACCTTTGGAAATAATTGTTTTTTTAAAATTATTTCAAAGACATCAGTAGATAAATTCTTAGAGATATAGTCTTGAACATTCTTATCGAAGATATTCTTATTCAAAACTTACTAATTTAAAAACTTGGTAATTGTAGTATTTTTAGAATATGCAGTTCTTACAATAACCTTAATTATTGTGTAACATGGTACAGCTAAGATTAGTCCAGTTACACCAAATAAGAATCCAAATACAAGTATTGTTAAAAATATCTCTAGTGGATGTGATTTAACACTTTTAGAAAAGAGTAGGGGTTGAATTAAAAAGTTATCGATTAGTTGAACGATTACAAATCCAATAACAACATAAACTACCTTAGATAAGACTATGGTGCCAAAATCAATATCTATGTAGTTTGTTAGTGTTAATACTGCTAATAAAAAACCACTTATTAAGGGCCCGATATAAGGAATAAGGTTCAAAAGTGCACACAAAAATGCAATGATGATAATATTATTTATTCCAACGATAGCCAATAGGATTAAATAAAGCACAAATAAAATAGTAATTTGAATAATCAGAGCGATAAAATATCTTGAAAGGAGTTCGTTAATTTGACTAAGTGAACTGTTAATATTTGATTTTAGTTTTTTTGGAATTAATATTTTTAATTTTTCTAATATGATCTCAGAGTCCTTTAGAAAGAAAAATGTAATAAATATAATAGTAAACAGGCCAATACTAAAGCTTCCTATGCTTGAAACTATATTATTTAGTAGTTCTGTAATATATCCGAAATCTAATTGATTAAATAGCTTAGAATTAATAAATGAATTAATAATGCTAGATTCATTTGTGAAATATAGGTCACTATACTTTTCTATTATATTATTCACAGAGCTTTGCAATTCTGAAGAATTTAAAAGAGATAGGTTTTTAGCCTGTTCAACTAAAAGAGGAATAAAAGACTTTATTATTAGAAAAATAACAGATACCAGACCTGTAATTGATGTAATCGCAGCAAAAGTATTATTAAACTTAAGTTTTGTTTTTAAAAACAAAATTGTAGGATTCAATATTACAGCTACGACAAGAGAAACAGAAAGATAAACTAAAATTGGTCGTATGATGTAAAGAAAGTATAATACAAGCGAATAGAGAATTATTTTCTTAATTGCTCCTAATATTCCATCTTTAACTACTTTTGAAATCATATACTGCAAATATATTAAATATCTGCATTATTTGCAGAAAGGATTTGTGTAGCTGCTATTGCAGCTGTTTCTGTTCTTAATCTATTATTTCCTAAACTAACTGAAATAAAACCATGCTTCTCAGCTAGCCCAATCTCGTTTTCACTAAATCCACCCTCAGGGCCAATCAAAACAGTTATTGTTTTTGATTTTAACTTACAATTATTTAAGAAAATTTTCTTAGTCTCTTTACAGTGGGCAATAAATTTATCTTCAGAGCTGCAATTTTTAATAAATTCCGCAAAAGAAATCAGTTCTTCTACAATCGGCTTATGTAATTGTAGGGATTGCTTCATGGCACTAACGGTGATTTTTTCCAGTCTATCAATCTTAATTTTTTTTCGTTCACTTTTTTCACATAAAACAGTGCTAATGGTATGAATACCAATTTCTGTAGATTTTTCTACAAACCATTCTATTCGATCATTATTTTTTGTAGGAGCAACAGCAATGTTAATATGGAACTTACTTTTAGATTCTTTTTTACTATTAATAATCTTGAGTTCTATATTGTTTTTATTGATGATATCAATTTTTGTAGTAAATAAAATTCCTTTACCATTGGTTATATAAATAGTATCGCCAACTTTTTTTCTTAAAACTTTTACTATGTGTTTAGATTCCTCTCGGTTAATAATTACTATTGAGTTGTCTTGTGATAAATCCTTATTGTAGAATAATCTCATAATTAAATTTTTAATCTTGGATTTGCAGATATTTCTAAATTGGAAAACACTTCACTTTCAAATTTAAGTTGCCCAGTAATAGCAATCATTGCTGCATTGTCAGTAGTGTAAGATAGTTTAGGAATATGAATCTTCCATCCGTGTTTTTCGCTATTTATCTTTAACTCACTTCTAACTTTTGAATTAGCTGAAACACCACCACAAATAACAATAGTCTTAATACCAGTTTGTTTAGAGGCCATAACTAGTTTATCCATCAATATTTCAACAATTACTTTCTGCAATGAGGCGCATATATCGTTTAAATTATTTTTTATAAAATTCTCATCAATTCTAGTTTCTTTATTAATAAAATTTAGAAAATTTGTTTTCAAACCAGAGAAGCTAAAATTAAGCCCATCTACCTTTGGTTTTGTAAAACTATATTTATACGGGTCACCATTTTTTGATAGTTTATCAATTTGTGGTCCAGCTGGATATTTTAATCCAATAACCTTTCCTGATTTGTCAAAAGCTTCACCTGCAGCATCATCTAAAGTTTCGCCTAAAACTTGCATATCAAAAGCACTATTAACTTTAACAATTTGAGTGTGTCCTCCAGAAATAGTAAGTGCTAAAAAGGGAAAATCAGGATTATTATTTTCTGGGTCATCTATGAAATGAGCTAGAATATGTGCTTGCATATGATTTACCGAAATTAAAGGAATATCTAAAGCTAAAGACATAGACTTAGCAAATGATGTTCCAACCATTAATGATCCAACTAATCCTGGTCCATTAGTAAAAGCAACAGCAGATAAATCATTAACACTAATTTTAGCCTCTTTAAGAACTTTTTCTACTACTGGAAGAATAAGTTTTTGATGTTCTCTAGAAGCTAGCTCGGGGACCACACCACCATATAATTCATGTATAGACTGACTGGCAACAACATTACTTAGTATAATTGAGTCTGAAATAACTGCAGCAGCAGTATCATCACAAGATGACTCTATTCCTAGTATGTATATTCTTTTTGTTTCCACTGAAATAATAAATTAAAAAAATATTAAACTTAACAGTTAATGTTATAATTTTGATAATTAATAAAACAAATTTAACCTTATTATCAAGAAATCCAGAAAATTTTCTTTTAAAAGTATCTTATTCTATTTGCTACTTACCTCGAGTGTTCTTTTTTTCTTAAACAAAGAAAATATAGAACAGAGAATATTATTAAACATCTCTTCAAAGATAACATCTAGTCTTAATTCTAATGTTGAAATTTCCAATATCAATTTTAAGTATAATGGGGAAATCATTATAAATAATTTAAGTATTCTTGACCACAAAAATGATACACTAATTTTTATAGATCAAATTAGTACTTCAATTTATAATTCAACAAATTTCTTTACATCTAAAACTAAACTAAATTCATTAAAACTTTCAGGCGGAATAGCTAAACTAAATAAATATAAAGGAGATTCAATTACAAATCTTCAAATGTTTTTAAATAAAACTAATTCAATATCTAATAATCCTTCTAGTGGATTTGATTTTAATTTGAAAAAAATTATTATTGATGATTTTAAAATAAGTTTATACAATGAATCTATAATTGTAAATGAATTAAATGATTTTAAATTATCTGCCAAAGATTTTAATCTGTCTAGAGATTATTTAAATGTAGATATTGATCAGATAAATTTTGTTGATTATTTTAATCTAAATGTCACACAGTTTGCTTCTAAACTTATGTATGATAAAACTGGATTATACATTAATAATATTTTATTAAAAACACCTAATTCAATGATCGATGCAGAAATAACATCGTTGAATACTAATAATTCTTCTATTCTAAATAATAAATTTCAGATTACATTATCTAATTCATCAATATCCACTAATGATGTTAATCTATATTATGATACTTTAATTAACGACGAATTAATTGAGTTTAGTTCTTTTTTTGAAGGCAGCTTAACAGATTCTTTTTTAGGTTATTTAAATTTTAAATTTGGCTCTAATTCAAATGCTAAAATAGATTTTGAGTTAAAAGATGTTTTAGATAATATTAAAGTAAATACCACAATAAATGAGTTTTACACTAATTATAAAGATTTAACTAAATTTCCAGATATAAGTAATTATAACATTCCTAAATTTTTAGATTCAACTAAATATATTTCTTTGACTGGAGATTGTAATTACTTCAATAATACACTTTTTAACAAATATCAAGTTTTAACAGATTTTGGAGGGTTGAACATTGATATTAATTTAATGAACTTTTTATCAAAATCTTTAGAATCAAAGCTTTTTGGTACAGTAAAGTTTAAAGATTTTGTATTTTCAGATTCTTCTTTGTTTAACGTTGATATTAAAACTTCAGCTGATTTTATATTTGATGGTAGCGTTTTACCTAACCAAACACTTAATAGTTCTTTAAACGGTGTTTTTAATGAGTTATCTATTGGAGATAAACTGTTTAAAAATATTTTAATTAACGGAAGAACAAACAATGATGTTTTTACTGGAAATATTTATTCAAAAAATAAAGATTTAATTTTTGATTTTAATGGTCTTGTAGATTATTCTGAATCTTTAAAAAAATTAAATTTTTCTGTTAATATTGATAATTATCAGATAGATGATACTAATAATTTTAAAGGAACTTTGATTATTAATTTAGAGGGAACTAGCGTTGAAAATCTAAAAGGGAGTATTATATTTTCAGATTCTTACTATAATAATAGTGTTAATAGTTATTTCATTAATAATCTTAAGATTTCTAGCTTGTTTGGAAATGATGAAAGAATTATTAACATCAGCTCTGAGTCTGTCAATGGATATATTAAGGGCGATATTTACGACCTAAGTAATAGACTTAAAGAATCTATTTTATTTAACCTTTATAATAACAAGACCTTGATAAGCTCTAACACAAATCCAAAGACTGTCTTTGAATTTAATATTGATGATGATTTAATAAATATTCTGTATCCAGATTTAAGCTTTGGAAAAAACACTAAAATTTCAGGAACAATTGATGATGATTTTAAGTTAGATGTCTTATCATCAAAAATTAAATTTAATGAATACGAGGCGGATAGCGTTTATCTCTTTGTGGATAATTCTTTAAAATCTAATAATTTTATCTTTAAGGCCAGTAATGTATTTATCGCAGATAATAATCTTCAACAAATAGAACTAAATAAATCTTCTTTTGATAATTTTAGTCGTGTGAAGATGCAATTTTCAACAAAGGAAAATGACATATTTCATTCAGATATAATTTATTCCGTTGAAAATGATATGTTAAATTTTGACTTAAATAATTCTAAGTTAATTTATAATGATAACTCATGGTGCATTAATCTTGACTCTTTACCAAAGTTTGATATAAAAAATCAGATTTTAAATATAAATAATCTTAGTCTTTCAAATGAGAATGAAAAAATTGATATATCACTAAATTATAATCATAACCACCTAAGTTATTTAAAATTACTTTTTGACAATGTTGCTATAGATAATCTTCCTTTGAATAAGTATAATTTTAGTGGAAAATTGGATGGAGATTTTATTTATGATAATAACTCTAACAATGAATCTATATTATATTTTAATAACCTTGCTTTGGATAAGTATAATCTTGGAAACTTGGATTTAAATATTAATCATATTTTTAATCAAAAAGAATTCAAGTTTAAGTCATTTTTAAAAAATAACTCAAAATTACAGTTAAATACATTTGGGAGTTTTATATATGATGATACAGAGTCAAAACTAGATTTGATTGCTAAATTTGATAGTTTTCCAATAAATTCATTAAACAAAATTGGGAAAAATAACATAAATAAAATTAGAGGTGAAATAACTGGTTTAATTGAGGTGAAAAACATTTTAAACAATCCTGATTTCTTAGGTGAACTATATTTAAAAAATTCAGGTTTATATGTTCCTTATACAGATGTTGATTACGCATTTGACAACAATTCTAAAGTTAGTTTAAGCAATAATCAGTTTAATTTTAATAACATTCTTTTTAAAGATACTAAGTTTGATAGTAGGGGAGTTTTAAATGGTTCTATCAGTCATAATAATTTTAAAAATTGGATGCTAGATTTAAATATTGACAGTAATAGGATATTAGTTTTAGATACAAAAGATGTAGATAATCCTGTCTATTATGGAACTGCATTTGTTTCTGGAGACATATCAATCACAGGCCCGGGAGAAACATTATTGTTTGAAGCTAATGTTACCAGTGAAAAAGGTACTGTTTTCAATATTCCATTAAATGACTCTAAGGATTTCAATGAAAACATTTCTTATATAAAATTCGCTAATAAAAATACTAATAAAACATCTAGCTTCACAAATTTTAAAAATTTAAATGGAATTGAGTTAGATTTTGATATAGACATAAATGATAATGCTGAAATTGAAATATTAATTGATCAATCATCTGGAAGCACAATAAATGGATATGGTAATGGAAACCTCATAATGAATATTAACAATAAAGGAAAGTTTAATATGTTTGGTGATTTCAATGTGGATAGTGGTAAATATAATTTCGTTTATGCAGGAATCTTAAAAAAAGAATTCGAATTAAAAAAAGGAGGTACATTGTCCTGGACAGGTGACCCTAAAAAAGCTTTAATTAATCTAAATACTTCTTACACAAACATTCAGGCAAATCCATCTATTCTTTTAGATAGTCCTGTTAATTTAAGTATACCTGTAAATGTTAATGTGAATTTGTTTGGTGAATTATTGAATCCTTCACCAGAATTTGAATTAGAGTTTCCTAATGTAGATTCGTCAATTAATAACGAATTACAATATAGACTAAATGATAAAGAAAGTGTTCAGTTGCAAGCTATCTCTTTACTTGCTACTGGTTCATTTCAAAATGATTTAAATTTTAACGAACAAGCTTTATTTGGAAACTTAGCAGAAAGTGCCGCGTCAATTATAAATAATATACTTTTTGATGAAAATGATAAGTTAAAATTTGGTTTAAATTATCAACTTGGAGAAAACAATGCTGAATATGAAACAAACGATGAACTTGGAGTAACGATGACCACAAAGTTAAGCGACGATATTTTAATTAACGGTAAACTTGGAGTCCCAATTGGTGGAGTTACCGAGTCTGTTATAGCGGGTGATTTTGAGATAGAACTAAAACTAAACGAGGATAGAACTTTAACTATGAAAATTTTTAATAGAGAAAATTCTATAAGATATTTGGGTGAACAAATTGGTTACACTCAAGGCATAGGTCTTTCTTATAAAGTTGAGTTTAATAGTTTTAAAAAACTAGTAAATAAACTTCTTTCTAACCCTAACTAAATCGTTGTAGTAATTTACTGTACAATTACTCTAATAAATGAATACTTTTATGTATTTTTAGCAACTTAATTTAAAAAATGAAAAAAATAGCCTTTATAACCTCTGGTGGTGATGCCCCTGGCATGAATGCTGCGATACGTGCTGTAACTAGAGCTTGTGTATACAATAATCTAATTCCAGTTGGAGTTTATAAAGGATTTGATGGTTTAATTAACGGTGATTTTGTTGAAATGAATGCTAGGAGTGTTAAAGGCATCATTAATAAAGGTGGTACAATAATAAAAACTGCTAGATCTTCTGAATTTAAAACCATTGAAGGTCGTAAAAAAGCTTATGATAATTTAAAGAAAAATAATATAGACGGTCTAATAATTATTGGTGGGGATGGTTCATTTACAGGTGGGTTAATTTTTCACAAAGAATTTAAATTTCCTGTTATTGGAATACCTGCAACTATAGACAACGATATATTTGGAACGTCGCATACAATTGGATATGACTCAGCCTTAAATACTGTTGTGGACGTTATTGATAAAATTAGAGATACTGCAAGCTCACACAATAGACTATTTTTTATTGAAGTAATGGGTAAGGATGCTGGTCATATTGCTTTAAATACTGGTGTTGGTGCTGGAGCTGAAGAAATATTAATTCCTGAAGAAGACCTAGGTCTAGATCGATTGGTAGAGTCTCTAAAAAGAAGTAAAGCAACTGGTAAATCATCTAGTATAGTTATTGTAGCTGAAGGAGATAAAACTGGAAAAAACGTTTTTGAACTTAAAGATTATGTTGATGAAAATCTTGATGGTTATGATGCTAGAGTATCTGTTTTAGGACATTTACAAAGAGGGGGCTCTCCATCATGTTTTGACAGAGTTTTAGCAAGTAGAATGGGTGTAAAAGCAGTCGATTTTTTATTAGAAAACAAAACAAATTTAATGGTTGGTTTAAAAGATGGAATAATTGATTTAATTCCTCTTGATAAAGCCATAAAAGGTAAAACAAATATTAATAAGGAACTTTTAAGAGTTTCAGACATTATGTCAATCTAAAATTAAAATAATAAATGAATACAGTTAAAGTTGGAATTAATGGATTTGGTAGAATAGGAAGAATTACACTTCGTGCAATTTTAGATCGTGATGATGTTGAAGTTGTAGCTATTAATGATTTATTAGAAATTAATCATCTCGCTTATTTATTGAAATACGATTCAGTTCATGGAAAATGTGAAGCATCTATTGCTGTTTCTGGAAATAATTTAGTTGTTAACGGTAAAAATATTCGTGTTACTGCTGAAAGAAACCCCTTGGATATAAAATGGAATGAATGTGACGTTGATGTAGTTGCAGAATGTACAGGAATATTCACAACCATTGAAAAAGCTAACTTACATATTCAAGCTGGAGCAAAAAAGGTTGCAATTTCAGCACCCTCTGCTGATGCACCAATGTTTGTTATGGGTGTAAATCACAACAAAATTCAATCATCAGATTTAATTGTATCTAATGCATCTTGTACTACAAATTGTTTAGCACCAATTGCTAAAGTTTTACATGATAATTTTGGAATAGATGAAGCATTAATGACTACTGTTCATGCTGCGACTTCCACTCAGCTAACAGTTGATGGACCTGCTAAAAACTACAGACTTGGAAGATCAACACTAAATAATATAATACCATCTACAACCGGTGCTGCTAAAGCTGTTGGTAAGGTTATTCCAGAACTTAATGGAAAACTTACTGGAATGGCATTTAGAGTTCCTACTGCAAATGTTTCTGTTGTTGACTTAACAGTAAAACTTAATAAAGACACTACTTATAAAGAGATTAAAGAAACATTTAAAGCTGCATCAGAAAAAGAACTTAATGGAGTTTTAAGTTACACAGAGGACGCTGTAGTTTCTCAAGATTTTATAGGCTGTGCCCATACTAGTAATTTCGATGCCAATGCAGGAATTGAGCTAGGACCAAAATTCTTTAAAATTATATCATGGTATGATAACGAGTATGGCTATTCTAGTAAATTAGTTGATTTAATGGTCTATATTAATAATAAATCATAATATTATGATACTTATAGTAGATAGTGGCTCTACCAAAACAGATTGGATAGCTATAAATAATAAAGGTGAAATTTTATTTCAAACACAAACTCTTGGACTAAATCCTCAAGTCCTTACAGATTATATTATTGAAGAAAGAATTATAAATAATTTTGAATTATACCAAAATAGAAAATCTATTACTAAATTATTTTTTTATGGAGCTGGTTGTGGTACTGAGCCACCTAGGATAATGATAAAAGGAGTTTTTTTAAATATATTTAAATCTGCTGAAGTATTAGTAAAAGAGGATACTTTTGCTGCAATTTATGCAACAGCTGATATAAATAAAAAATCTATTGTTTGTATTCTAGGAACTGGGTCTAACTGCAGTTATTTTGATGGTGAAAATGTCATCCAAAAAATTACTTCATTAGGTTATATACTTATGGATGATGCCAGTGGAAACTATTTTGGTAGACAACTTTTAAGAGACTATTATTTTAATAGAATTCCTAAACCTATTGCTGAAAAATTTAATGAGAATTTTGAATTAGATGCAGAAACCATAAAGAATCATTTATATAAGAAACCTAATCCAAATACTTACCTAGCAAAGTTTGCAAGATTTCTTATTGAAAACAAGAATAGTAAGTATGCACAAGAGCTTATTAGAAAAGGGATGGATATTTTTATCACTAGACAAATTTTACAGTTTAATGATGCTAAAGAAATTCCTATTCATTTCACAGGCTCAATTGCACATTACCTTAAAGAAGAATTAATTATATGTCTAAATAATCATGGGTTGAAGGCTGGAAACATTATTAGAAGACCCATAGATGGCTTGCTAAAATATCATATTGGTTTGCTAAGCTAGATAATAGCTATCATTGAAATTTCAACATTAACTCCCGCTGGAAGTTTAGCTACCTCTACTGTTTCTCTTGCCGGTTCTTGACCTTTTTCAAAGAATGAACCATACACATCGTTTATATCATTAAAGTCGTTCATAGAGGTGATAAATATTGATGTTTTTACAATATTTTTAAAATCAAGATTTGCCGAATTTAAAACCGCCTTTAGATTTTCCATCACTTGCTTGGTCTCATCCTTTACGTTATTAATAACTAATTCACCTGATTTGCTATTTATTGCAATTTGTCCAGAAGTAAAGAACATATTGCCAGCCATAACGGCTTGATTGTAAGGACCAAGAGGTGAAGGTGCATTTGATGTATTATAAATTTTCTTCATATTATTAAAATTTAAAGTTGTTTATCTCTTTGACGACGTTTATCATACTTTATATCACTAAGCATACCTGATTTAATTCCTATGAAAAAGTTCCATTGTGAATTAGAACTAAAAGGAATCCAGCTAAAATTCATTCTCCAACTTAGCAAATCTCGTTCAAAACGCAATTGTGTGTAAGTAATCCCGTTATTTTTTAAATCATAACCAGATGATGCACCGACGCTCCATTTTGGTGATATATCTAAATCACCTGAAAACATTATAGAATGTGATGATATTTCTTTTTGATTTCTACTATTATTATAATTTACTGCATATGCAACTCTTAGACTCCAAGGGATTGTATAATTAAACAATTCACTTGGAATTTCCTCCTCTTCTTCATCTTCATCATCTAAAAATGAACTGTCAGCATAATCCATAGATTGTCCAAATAAATCATCATCTCTTCCTCCGCTTCTTAAAGATTCATTAACAGATCTGCTTTTAGCTTTTGATTCACTTTTATCTCCTTTGTTTGAAAGAGAGTAATTGAAAGTTAAATTCGCACTTGTTAATCTGAATAAATTACCACCGGAGTTAATATTAAATTCATTTATTTTGTTGTTGTTTTCATCTAAAGCATATGGGTCTAATGTTGCACCAAAATTTACAGACATTTTATTATCAAACAATTGTGTTCCACCAGACAAACGTACAGGACTCCAATTTAATGAATCACTAGCCATATTATATGAAGTTGAGAAATTTAAGTTATTCAAAATAACTACTTTTTTAGCTTCGGTATTTGTACTATCACTATCTTTTACTTTGGCTTCAACATTATTACTTACAGACAATCCTATTGAACTTGAAAAATTATTGTTTGGTGAACCAAATATAGAACCTTCGAATCTAGTATATTCTAGTTCTGTCGAAGTTAATCCATCTGCATCAACTACTTCATAAGTTTCGTAATAATCATTGAAAGCTGGATTAATACTATAGCTAATAGATGGCCTCATAACATGCCTTATCGCTTGAAGTTTCTTTTCTTTCCCAAAATCATACATTCCATAAACAGTTGTACCTAAACTAGATGAAAAATTATAAGTTCTAAATGAGTCGAAACCTTTAATTTCCTTAGTTAAAACTTCACTAGTTTCATTGTCAAATGATTTAGAAATTGTATTAAAAGTCCAGTTTTCTTTATAATTAGCACTAGTGGAAAAACTTAAGTATTTAAATAATTTAAAATTGGTGCTAAGAGGGATGGAGTGCTGAAATCCAGACTTTGCAGTTTCAAACATTTCACTTTTAAAAAATAGAGAGTCTGTAGTTTGTATTCTATTTTCCCCACGAACGTTATATTGCAAATTTATATTTTGAATTATTCCTTTCTTAGTACCATTTTTAGGTGCAAAAGGGAAAACTCGACTAACACTTCCTTGAAATGTTGGTAGTGTCATATTGATAGTTTGAGTGTTGGTGTTTTGGGAATGAGTTGCGGTCAAACTCATATTAACTTGTGGCTCACCAACAAACGTTTTGGAATAAGAGACTGAAGAAGATAAGGTGTTATTTAAAAAACTTGATGCATTTAATTGGTTAATAGATTGTTGAAAATACTTGCTACTACCTAAGTTGACAGACGCTGAAAAGCGAGAATTTGGATTTGCTTTTCCATCTTGATTGTGTGACCATCTTAAATTATATATTGAACTTTTTGAGTAGTCAGGAAAACCTCTTTCACTTTTGATTAAATTTTCATACCTAAAACTTAGGTTGCCTCTGAATTTATATCTATATGCATAATTATTTTCTAATCTAAATCCATAACTACCATTCGTATAATAATCACCTAATAAAGCCAAATCAACATGATCACTAATTGCTAAATAATAGCCTCCATTTTGCAAAAAATAACCTCGATCATTTTGCTCACCAAAAGAAGGAAATATAACACCAGAGGTTCTTTTTTTCGTTAGAGGGAAGTATCCAAAAGGTAATCCTATAGGTGTAGGAACATCAGCAATGAACATGTTTGTTAATCCAGTAATAATTTTTTTTCCTGGAACAACTTTCGCATTTCTTAATAAGAAATAATATTCAGGATTATCTACATTAACCGAGGTAGTAAACTTAGCTCTGTCCATAAAATATACTGAATCATTTTCTTTTTTTGTCTTTTCAGAAATGATATTCATTCCAGATTGCTCTGTTTTAGAATTAAAAATTAATGCTTTTTTTGTATCTAAGTTAAATCTAATTGAATCAGGTTCAATTATATCATTACCTTCTTTAAATACAGGAGATTGAGATAATACTCCACTGGTATCTTTAATCCTACCTGCATAGATTTCATTTTTCTCATAGTCAATTACAATTTTTCCAGATGTAATTTCCATATTTCCATATGTTAATTTTGCATTATTGTAAAGTGTTATTTTTTTTAACTTCGGATTAATTGAGACAGTATCCATCGCATTATAAGTAGCTCTACTGTTAAAAAAGTTTTTTTTAACTTTAGTACTATCAGTGATAGTATTGTCTTTTACTATAATTTGGTTTGAAGGTAAGGAGTCTAATACTTGGCCCATACAAGTTGTGTTTATAAACACTGTATAACTTAATGCCAAAATTATATTAAGGATGTATTTTTGCAATGTTTATAATGTATTTTTGGTACGTATTATAATCTATAAATAGATTTTATAAAGTTACGTATATTTTTCTCAAAATTAATATATAAAATATGTTTTACTCCTACAGAAATAGTGTTGTTTTTAACCCTATTTTAACAATATACTTATTCTCTTTTTTTTTAATTTTTAATGTAGATAATTTTTATTCTCAAGAAAAGTTTAAAATTGTTATTGATGCAGGTCATGGTGGTAAAGACCCAGGAAAACCAACAGAATTTGGTTTTACAGAAAAAGAAATAGTTTTAAAAATAGCATTAAATTTAGGTGGGTTACTTGAAAAAGATGATTCTAATGTAGTTATATACACAAGAAAAAATGATGTGTTTTTAAAACTAAGAGATAGAGCAGCGATTGCTAATAATGCTGATGCAGATTTATTTATTTCAATTCATTGTAATTCATTTCATGACACAAAGGTAAACGGATCAGAAACTTTTGTTTTAGGTATGCATGCTAATGAAAGAAATTTTAATATTGCTAAACAGGAAAATGAAGTTATTTTTTTAGAAGAAGATTTTGAAATTGAATATGATAATTTTAATCCCAATTCACCTGAGAATTTAATTGGTCTTACTTTAATGCAAGAAGATTATTTAGATCAAAGTATTTTACTAGCTAATAGTATTCAAAACAACTTTAAAAATAATTTAAACTTAAAGAACCGTGGAGTTAAACAATCCGGTTTTTGGGTACTTCATAATACTTATATGCCAAGTGTATTGATCGAAGTAGGTTTTATCAGCAACCCCAAAGAAGGTGCTTATTTAAATACGAACAAAGCACAAAAGGATATTGCAAAAAATATATATGATGCAATTGTTGAGTATAAAGAAGCCTATATTTCAGATAATATTATCTCTAATCTTGAATATGCTAACTCAAATATTACTTATAAAGTTCAAATAGCAGCCAGCAAAAGAAAGATTGAATTAAAATCATATAATTTTAAAGGCCTGAGAGATATTTCAAGATTAAAGTCTGGTAGATTATATAAATATTATTACAGCACATCATCTAGTATGGATTTTATTAATACTAAACTAAAGTTTGCTAAATCTAAAGGATTTAAAAACGCATTTATTGTTGGATTTGAAAATGGAATACAAATCAGTTTAGATTAATTACATAATTTATAAAATAATTAATGGATTATTCATAAATTTAAATATCAAATTAATAAAGTTGAAAATAACAAAAGAAATAAGAACTGGAGTTTTAGTTATGACTGGATTAGTTATGACTATTTTTTCATTTAATTACTTAAAGGGAATAAATATTTTAGATAAATCTAGATATTTTTTAGTTGTTTATGATAATGTTGAAGGTTTAGTGCCATCAAATCCAGTAACCATTAATGGCTATAAAATTGGCAATGTTCAAAAGATTAATTTCAGTGGTGATGGTACTAATAAGTTAGAAATTAAACTTATGATTGACAATGAAGTAGAGTTTTCTAAGTCAAGTAAAGCGGAATTGTATGAAACCGGATTAATTGGAGGAAAGGCTATTGCAATTATTCCTAATTATGAGGATAGTTCCATTGCAGTAAGTGGAGATTACTTACTTGGATCAATAAAACCAGGTTTGACGGAGCTTGTTAATCAAAAACTTACTCCTTTACAAGATAAACTTGAAAGTGCTATTCAAAATGCAGATAAAGTAATGCTTAACGTTAATGAATTATTAAATGACGACACAAAAATTTCATTACAAGAGAGTATTGTTAATTTTAAGAGTATTTCAGAATCTTTGTACGAGACAACTGGCAATTTAAATTCAATAATTTTAAATAATTCTAATTCCATTGAAAATTCATTGAAAAATTTTGAATCATCTACTGAAAATTTAAATGAAATAACTGAAAGTGTCTCAGATGCAAACCTTAGTGATTTGATTTTAGAGCTTAACTCAACTGTTTCCAATTTTAATTTAGTACTAACTAAGATAAATAACGGTAATGGCAGTGTATCAAAACTGTTAGATAATGATGCCATATTTAACAATTTGGAAAAAGCAACAGCTGAATTAGAAGCATTAATAAATGATATAAAAGTTAATCCTAACAGGTATGTTCATTTTTCCATATTTGGAAAAAATACAAGTAAAAACTAACAAATATCTATGTTTGAATACTTACCCAATATTATTTTTGTTTTAGTAATGTTTTTAGGTGTATTCTTCTTTTGTAGAAATTTATATCGTCTTTACAGAAATATTAACTTAGGTAAACAAATTGACGTTTCTGACAATAAGATACAGAGATTTATAAATATGTCTAAAATAGCTTTGGGGCAGGGTAAGCTAATTAAACGTCCCATCTCGGGTTTTTTACATGTTGTTGTTTACATTGGTTTTATAATAATAAATATTGAACTATTAGAAATTGTTCTAGATGGCATATTAGGCTCTCATAGGCTTTTTTCAGCCTATTTGGGTGATGTTTATGGGTATTTGATAGGAACATTTGAATTCTTGGCTGTTTCGGTTCTTTTAGCCGTTTTTATTTTTTGGACTAGAAGAAATGTAATTAAATTAAAAAGGTTTTTTGGTGACAACATGAATGGTTGGCCTAAAAACGATGCTAATATTATATTATATTTCGAAGTTGTTTTAATGGTTCTTTTTATTACAATGAATGCTACTGATTTGAAATTTCAAGAAATGAATTCAGGTAATTTAATTAGTGGTTATGTTGCTGGGTTTTTTAGTGGTTTATCAAATGAATCTTTACATTTAATCGAAAGAGTTTGTTGGTGGGCTCATATAATTGGAATATTAATTTTTATGAATTATTTATATTTCTCTAAGCATTTACATATTCTCTTAGCTTTTCCAAATACCTATTTTGCTAAACTCAATAATCTTGGAGAAATCAACAACCTTGACTCTGTGACTAATGAGGTCAAACTAATGATGGATCCTGAAACTGCTTTTTCAAATAATGGATCTGAGTCTGAAGAAATAGATAAGTTTGGTTCATCAGATGTGATGGATTTAAATAAATTACAATTGCTTAATGCATATTCGTGTACTGAATGTGGTAGATGTACAAGTGTTTGTCCTGCAAATATCACTGGCAAGAAACTTTCACCAAGAAAAATAATGATGGATACACGAGACAGAATTGAGGAAGTAGGAAAAAATATAGACTTAAATAATGGAAACTTTATTGATGATGGTAAAACATTATTAAATGATTATATAACTAAAGAAGAATTGTGGGCTTGTACCTCTTGTAATGCTTGTGTTCAAGAATGTCCAATTAGTATAGACCCTTTGTCAATTATATTAGACATGAGAAGATATCTTGTAATGGAAGAATCATCTGCTCCTCTTGAACTTAATAACATGATGTCTAATATTGAAAACAACGGTGCTCCTTGGCCTTACAATCAAATGGACAGACTTAATTGGAAAGAATAGATAATAATAATAATAATAATAAAAATTAATGAAAAGAGAAGAGATTGATAAAATGCTTCATGATAAAGTGGAATCTGGAGAGAAAGTTAGTCCAATACTTCCTAGTGGAGTTAAGAATTATTTAATAGATATTGATGGTACTATCACAGATGATGTTCCTAACGAAGAACCTGAAAGAATGTCAACTTGCTTACCATTTGAAGATGCCTTAAATACTTGTAATAAATGGTTTGATGATGGCCATATGATTTGTTTTTTTACATCAAGAGTAGAAGAACATAGGTTAGTAACTGAAAATTGGTTAGCAAAACATGGTTTTAAATATCATTCTCTTTTGATGGGTAAGCCCAGAGGAGGTAACTATCATTGGATAGATAATCATCTTGTGAGAGCTACTCGATATAAAGGAAAATTTACAGATCTTGTACAAAAAGAAGTTAAAGCCCAAGTTTTTGATGATTAAAAAATAAATCTAATATGGAAAAGAATTTAAATGTAAAAACTATTGCTGAATATGCTGCTGAGGGAAAAGAGCCGGAAGTTTTATTTTGGGTAGGTTGTGCTGGTAGTTTTGATGATAGAGCTAAAAAAATTACTAAAGCATTTGTAAAGATTTTAAATTCTATAAATGTTGATTTTGCTGTTCTAGGAACTGAAGAGTCTTGTACTGGTGATCCAGCCAAACGCTCTGGGAATGAATTTTTATTTCAAATGCAGGCTATGACAAATATTGAAGTTTTAAATTCTTACGATATTAAAACTATTGTGACAACATGTCCTCATTGTTTTAACACCATTAAAAATGAATATCCTTCTTTAGGCGGAAAATATAAAGTTTTGCATCATACCCAGTTTCTTAATAATCTACTGAAGGAAGGAAGGTTGAAAATTGAAGGTGGTGAATATAAAGGCAAAAAAATCACTTACCATGACCCATGTTATTTAGGTCGAGCTAATAATGAGTATAATGCACCAAGAGAACTAATTAAAAAACTTGAATTAGAACTTATAGAAATGAAACGATGTAAGTCAAATGGACTATGTTGTGGAGCTGGTGGTGCACAAATGTTTAAAGATGCTGAAAAAGGTAATAAAGAAATCAATATTGTAAGAACAGAAGAAGCGCTTGATACCAAAACAAGTGTTATCGCGGCTGGGTGTCCATTTTGCAATACAATGATTAGCGATGGAGTTAAGGCTAAAGAAAAAGAAAAAGATGTAAAAGTTCTTGACATAGTTGAATTAATTGTAACTGCTCAAGATTTGTAAAGTATGCTTGTAGATTTTGATACTTTAAATAATGAATCCAGAGTTTGGGTTTATCAATCCAATAGAACTATTTCAAAGAATGAAATTACCGAAATTGAGTTGGAAATTAAAAAGTTTTTAATTTCATGGACAGCCCATGGAAGTGATCTTGAAGCCAGTTTTATTATAAAATACGATAAATTTATAATTGTTTCATTAAATGAATCAGTTGCAAAAGCATCAGGCTGCTCAATTGACTCTTTGGTTAGATTTATTCAAGATTTAGAAAAGCAGTATAGTATTAATCTACTAGATAAAATGAATGTGTCTTACAGACATGGGGAGTTTATAGCTTATAAACCCTTAATTGAATTTAAGAAAATGATAAAAAACAGATCTATTTCAAAAAAAACTATTGTTTTTAATAATTTAATAAATAATAAATCTGAGTTTTTAAATAATTGGGAAGTACCTATAGAAGAAAGCTGGCATAACAGATTCTTTTAATTTAAACTAATATTTCATTATGATGATAAGATACTTTATTGTGTTAGCACTATTAATCAGTGAAATTAATGCGCAGAAATCCATTGATCCACTTATTGCTTTAGGTGATGAGTTAGAACAAAGTAAATGGGTTGATAGTATTTATTCTTCATTAACACTACAAGAAAAGGTAGGGCAATTATTTGTTGTGCAGGCATTTTCTAATAAAAATAAAAATCATAAAGATGATATTATAAATAACATTGTAGATAATAATATTGGTGGTATTATATTTTCAAAAGGAACACCCCATAAACAAGTTGATTTAACTAATGACTTTCAAAGTAAATCATCTATTCCCTTGCTAATAGGAATGGATGCAGAGTGGGGTTTAAATATGAGACTAGACTCTACATTCTCATTCCCATGGAACATGACTTTAGGTGCTGTAAAAGATAATAATCTTATAAGGCAGGTAGGAAATAGTATAGCTAAACATTGCAAAAGAATTGGGGTTAACTTTAATTTTGCGCCTGTAGTGGATATAAATACAAATCCAAAAAACCCTATTATAGGTAACAGATCTTTTGGTGAATCTACAAATAATGTATCTTTAAAATCATTAAATCTCATGTATGGTCAACAAGAAATGAATATACTTTCTAGTGCAAAACATTTTCCAGGGCACGGAGATACAAGTACTGACTCTCATAAGACATTACCTTTTATTGGACACGACAAGCAAAGAATTTTTAGTACAGAATTAAAACCTTTTCAATTTCTTATTTCAAAAGGATTAGAAAGCGTAATGGTAGCACATTTAGAAGTTCCAAGTCTAGAAAAAACTAAAGGACTACCATCAACTTTATCTTATTCAATTGTAACGACTCTTTTAAAAAATACTTTAGGATTTAAAGGATTAATCATAACTGATGCACTAGAAATGAAAGGCCTTTCTAATTTTAAATCAAATGGTAATTTAGATATGTTAGCTTTTAAGGCAGGTAATGATGTCTTATTAATGTCAGCCAATGTTTCTGAAGGTATTAAGTCTATTGTTAATGAATACAATTTAGGTAAAATTACAGAAGAAAGGTTATCTTACTCAGTTAAAAAAATATTAAAAGCAAAGTATAAAGTTGGATTGAGTAATTTTCTGCAGATTTCAAAAAACAATTTATATGATGATTTAAATAGTCTAAACAATAATCTTTTATATGAAGATTTGGTTGAAAAATCTATTAGTGTTGTCAAGAATAATGACAATATTCTTCCAATAGATAATTTAAATAACACAATTGGTTATTTGAATTTTGGTAATGATGAATACATGCCTTTTCTTGTGGCTCTAAAAAAATACTCAAAAATTGAACATTTAAATAATTTAGATATTTTAAAATCTGAATCTGTAAGTTTTATAGAATCAAATTATAAAACTATTATAATAGGTGTTCATGCAAATAGTGAAACCCCTTGGAAAACCTATAATTTAAAAAAAGATGAAGTTAACTTTATTAATCGCATATCAAAAAAAGTTAATGTCATATTAAATATTTTTGGCAGCCCTTATATGTTAAATGAATTTAAAAACATTAAAAACATAAACAGTGTTATAATTTCATATCAAAACTCTAAAGTTTTTCAAAAAAAATCTGCACAATTGATATTCGGTGCAATTGAATCTTCAGGAACTATTCCTGTTAGTGTCGGTAAGTTATTTTCCATAGGACAAGGTTTAGAATTAAATAAAATAAATAGATTGTCTTATGGTTTACCTGAGTCTGTGAACTTAAGTTCAGCAAAATTAAATAAAATAGATTCACTAGCAAAGATAGCAATTGACTCTAGTATGACTCCAGGTTTGCAAATATTAGTTGCAAGAGATGGAAAAGTAATCTATGATAAATACTTTGGGTATTTAACTTATAAAAAAAAACAAAGTGTAAATCATAATACGATTTATGATGTAGCATCCTTGACTAAAATTTTGGTCACTCTTCCAATAGTAATGAAAATGGTTGAGAATGGAAAATTGTCATTAGACACACAGTTAAAAGAAATTATACCTCAATATGATAACTCAAATAAGTCTCATAAAACCATTAAAGAAATTTTATCTCATTTTGCAAATTTAAAATCATGGATACCATTTTACAAATCAACTTTAGACACATTAAACAAAGTGCCTAACCCTTTATATTACAAAAAGAGTTTTAGTAATAAATATAACATTAAAGTAACTGAAAATTTATATCTACTATCCAGCTTTAAAGATAGTATTAATATAAATATTAAAAACAGTGAGTTAAATAATGATAAGTACAAATACAGTGACTTACCTTACTATATTTTAAAAGAATTTATAGAAAATTATTATTCTTCTAATTTGTCTTTAATTATAGATTCACAAATGTTTAATAAAATGGGATTAACTCATTCGTCATTCTTTCCTAAAAAAATAAATTCTTTAGATAATATAGCTCCAACTGAAATTGATGATTACTTTAGATTTCAAGAAATCAGAGGAACTGTGCATGATATGGGTGCCGCTATGCAAGGAGGAATAGGAGGTCATGCAGGTTTATTTAGTAATGTTAATGATATTGCTAAAATTATGCAGATGTTTATACAAGATGGATATTACGGAGGAGAAAGATATTTTAACAAATCAACTATAGATTTATTTAATAATTGTTATTATTGTACAGAAGATAATAGGAGAGGAGTTGGTTTTGATAAACCACAAATTGAAGAAGATGGACCTACATGTGGTTGTGTTTCTATGGATAGTTTTGGTCACTCAGGTTGGACCGGAACTTATACATGGGCTGATCCAGTTGAAAATATTGTTTATGTCTTTTTATCTAATCGATCTTATCCCAAATCAGATGAGAATAAATTATTAAAAAATAATATAAGGACTGATATTCAGAAATTAATTTATGAATCAATAATTAAATAATATTTATGATTATAGGAATTGTATGTTATCCAACTTATGGAGGGAGTGGAGTAGTAGCTACAGAACTTGGCTTAGAGTTAAGCAAACGAGGTCATGAAGTTCATTTTATTACTTATAATCAACCTGTCAAATTGAATTTATTTAACAACAATATTCATTACCATGAAGTAATCGTTCCCGATTACCCTTTATTTCATTATCAGCCATATGAACTGGCACTTTCTAGTAAAATTGTTGATATGGTTCAATTACATAAAATTGATATTTTACATGTGCATTATGCCATACCCCATGCTTATGCTGCTTATATGTCTAAGCAAATGTTAAAAACAAGGGGTATTAATTTACCTATAGTAACAACTTTACATGGAACAGATATAACATTAGTTGGAAGTCATCCATATTACAAGAATGCAGTTGAATTTAGTATAAACAATTCCGATGCGGTAACTTCAGTTTCTAAAGACCTGAAGAGAGATACCTTGAGCTTTTTTAATATTAAAAAAAACATTGAAGTTATTCCAAACTTTGTTGATTTAGAAAAATACATCCATGTTCATGAAAATTGTAATCGTGGTGTTTTAGCTAATAAAGACGAAAAGATAATTACACATATAAGTAATTTTAGAAAAGTAAAAAGAATCGATGATGTAATAAATTCATTCAATTTAATTAATAAAGAAATTAATTCAAAACTAATATTATTAGGTGATGGTCCAGAGAGAATAAAAGCAGAAAAATTATGTGATGAACTTAATCTTAATGAAAAGGTTTTATTTTTAGGTGCTTCTAATGAGACTGCTAAAATTTTATGTTTAAGTGATGTGTTTATTTTAGCATCAACAACAGAGAGTTTTGGACTTGTAGCTTTAGAAGCAATGGCCTCATCTGTTCCTGTAGTATCTACCAATTCAGGAGGTCTTCCTGAAGTAAATAAAAATGGTTTTTCAGGTTATCTTTCAGATGTTGGCGATATAAATACTATGGCTAAGAATGCAATTAAAATACTTAAAGATTCAACAAAATTGATAAATTTTAAAAAGAATGCAAAACAACAAGCTAATAAGTTTGATGTACACAATATAGTTCCGCATTATGAAGATATTTATAAAAGAACATTAAGTAAACAATCATAAATAATTTATTATGAAAAGAAAAGATTTTTTAAAGATTTCAGCAAGTGCTGCTATGTTTTTTGGTATTACCCCAAAAACTCTTGCCAATTCATCTCAATTAGAGGAATACTTAAAACCTACTTTTGATAATGATGGTTCTTGCTATGAATTAAAAGATCAAGCTATTAAAAAGGTTAGAGTAGGTATTATTGGATTAGGAAATAGAGGCAGTGTGTTGATTCAAATGTTTGATTATTTAATAAAAAATAACTTTGCTGAAATTGTCGCTTTAAGCGATTTAAATGAGAATAGCATTGATAAAAATATTAATTACTTAAAAAAAATACAAAAAAGAAAACCTTACATCTATAGTGATAACATTAAATCATGGAAAAAGTTAGTTAAGCGTGATGATATAGATCTTATAATAATAGCAACTCCATGGGATACTCATACTGAAATGTGTATTTATTCAATGGAAAATGATAAGCATGTTGCTTGTGAAGTTCCAATTGCTACTTCACTTGAAGATTGTTGGAAGATTGTTGAAGTTGCAGAATCTACAAAAAAGCATTGTATGATGATGGAAAATTGTTGCTTTAATAATGAAGAGTTATGGTTATTAAATATGATAGATAATGATGTTTTTGGAAATATTAATCATGCCGAAGGAGCTTATATACATGATTTAAGAAAACATCTCTTAGATGATGAATATTATCATAATCAGTGGAGAATAAAACATCATCAAAATAGAAATGGAAACCTTTACCCCACCCATGGACTGGGTCCTGTATGTTCTTATATGGATATTGGAAGGGGAGATAATTTTAATCACTTAGTTTCTATGAGTTCTAATGAAGAAGCACTGAGTTTGGCTGCAAAATCTATAAATAGTAAATATGATTCATTTTCGTGTGGTGATATGAATACTACACTGATAAAAACTAAACTTGGAAAAACTATTAAGCTTCAATATGATGTACATACAGGTAGACCTTATACAAGATTAAATAATGTCAATGGAACCAAAGCAGCACACCAAGGCTATCCATCAAAATTATATATTAATAACAGTAAATTACAATGGAGCCATAGTTGGTTAAATGAAAAAGAATATGATGATTATCGTAAGAAATATAACCATCCTTTATGGGCTACAATGGAAAAAGAAATATCAAACAAGCAAGCTGGTCATGGTGGAATGGATTTTGTAATGATATATAGAATTATTAGATGTTTAAATAAAGGTCTACCACTTGATATAAATGTTTATGATAGTGTTATGTGGAGTTCAATTCTGCCTCTTTCAGAGATGTCTGTAATTAACGAAAGTAAAACTATAAAAATACCAGATTTTACATCTGGTAAATGGAAAGAGTCTAGGAAATCAGAATTATTGAGAGTTATTTAATTTTAATATAATTATTTCCAATATTTTTTCTTGCTAGTTCTACCAATTCCTGGATTGAAAACATTATTTGGATCTAGTTCCTTATAAAACATTTCTAAAGAAGATTTTGCATCATATTCATGACCGACATTATGCTCTGCTGGATATTCAGCGCCTCTAGCCTCATACGTTTTAAGTAGTTTTTTCTTTAATAAAATAGGGTTTACATCTTTTTTTACTATATAATTAAGATGCATTACATGACAAAATAAATGCCCATAATAAAACTTCTTGTCAAGTAAACAATCAATTTCGTTTGGTAATTTTTCAAACCAATCCTTTTCATTTCTAGGAAAAGCTATATCCATTGATAGCATTCCACCGGTAGTATTTTCATTAAGAGCATGATATCTGCCTATTGCACTTGCAGCAACAAATCGATGTAATATAGCTTTTCTTGCTTCCTTTTTAGTACACTCAAAATAATCACCTTCTTTAAATTTAAAAAAATTACTAAAATATTCTTTAGCTTCTTGAATTCCATCATCTGACATTTCAATTACCCAATGATGTTCATATTTATCTCTAAAACCCTCCATTCTTTTGGGTAAATGATTTGGATATAAATTACTTAAAAACTGCATTAATTTGTCCGATAATTTATTTGGTAAGAATTTTATTTTTGTTGATAATAAATCCACTTTTCTTTTTAATTCAAAAAGAGTTGGGAGGAAATTTGTACCTAATTTATCTATTACAATGAAAGTATCTTTACTATATTTTTTAGCTGCATCGTAACAATCTCTATGTAAGTAGTCTCCTGCTGTTGGAAGAGTTTTAAATTTCGATAGTATATTTCTTCTTATTTCCCAAAATACATCAGGATCATTTGAACCTAAATAAAATACCTTATTTCTTATCGGTTTCGGGTATGTATCTAGTCTAACAGCAAATACCGCAATTTTACCTGCACTTCCTGAAGCACCGTATAATAGTCTACTATCAGAATTAAATCTTGAAGGTGTACTAGAGTCAATTTGACGAATAATTTCTGTGTACTTATTGTCAGAAGCTAATTTATCGGAGTGAATAATATCTCTTTCATTATAATTTCTATTTTCCAAATTATTTAAGATATCTTCTTCAGTTGAACCTAAATTAACTCCAAGATCATTAATTAATTCTAATTTACCGCTTTTATTAACTTTAGCATACAATGATAATTCGGTGTAAGCAGGTCCTCTTTTAACTAATGAACCGCCAGAATTATTACAGACTCCACCAACTATCGAAGCTCCTATTGAAGTTGAACCAATAACAGAATGAGGTTCTCTATTTAATGGTTTTAGTTTATTTTCTAAGTCATATAACGTACTTCCAGCTAATCCAATAACCTGGTTTCCATTATCAATTATTTGAATATCATTAATACGCATGGTATTAATAATAATTATTGGGCGATCATAATTATTGCCATAAGGAGTAGAGCCACCAGTTAATCCTGTATTGGCTGCCTGCATAATTATAATTACATCAGATTTTACACAAACTTGTAATATTTTCCAAAACTCTAATAATGTCGAAGGTCTGACAACTGCTAAAGCTTCTCCTTGACCATATCTCCATCCTTTACAATATGGTTCTTTATTCCATTTAGAAATAATTATAAATTTATCTCCTGAAATTTTTGTCAAATCATCAATTAAACTTTTGTAGTTTTCCAATTTATCAACATTAAACTTATAAACTCAAAATTAATGTAATTTAAAATACAATACATAATTTTTTGTTTTAATCTTAATAATCTATTTTTACTATTTAATCATAATTTTTATGTCTGCTAATACATTTGGAAATATTTTTAAATTGACTTCATTTGGAGAGTCTCATGGACTTGCGTTAGGTGGTATTATTGATGGCTGTCCAGCTGGATTAAAAATTGATTATGATAAAATTAACTTTGAATTAAGCAGAAGAAAACCTGGTCAATCTAAAATAGTAACACAAAGAAAAGAAGATGATCAAGTAGAATTTTTATCAGGAATTTTTGATGGAATTACAACTGGTACTCCAATTGGTTTTATAATTAAAAATTCTAATCAAAAATCTAAAGATTATGATCATATTAAAAATATTTTTAGACCTAGTCATGCTGATTTTACTTATGAAAAAAAATATGGTTTAAGAGATTACAGGGGTGGAGGAAGAAGTTCTGCCCGTGAAACTGTTTGTAGAGTTGTTGCAGGTGCTATTGCTAAACAATTTATTAGTGACATTAATATAACTGCTTATACTTCATCTGTTGGTGAAATTAAACTCGATAAACATTATTCTGAATTAGATTTTTCTAAAATTGAAAATAATTCAATTAGATGTCCTGAAGATTCTACTGCACAATTGATGATTGAAAAAATAAAAGATATTAAAAAAAATGGTGATACTATTGGAGGAGTGATTACATGTGTGATTAAGAATGCGCCAATTGGTATCGGTGAACCTGTTTTTAATAAACTACATGCTAAACTGGGTAGTGCGATGCTTTCAATTAATGCTGTAAAAGGGTTTGAGTTTGGTAGTGGTTTTAAAGGAACTTTATTAAAAGGTAGTGAACATAATGATTTGTTTAATGAAGATAATACAACAGAAACTAATCACTCTGGTGGAATTCAAGGAGGTATTAGCAATGGAATGGATATCTATTTCAATATTGCATTTAAACCTGTAGCTACAATTATGCAAAGGCAAACAACAATCAATTCAGACAGTAAAGAGGTTACTATGATGGGTAAAGGAAGACATGACCCATGTGTTTTACCTAGAGCAATTCCTATTGTTGAATCCATGGCTGCATTAGTTATTGCAGACTTTGTACTTTTATCTAGACTAAATAAATTATAATAAAAAAAAAATGGCTTTACATTGGAAAATTTTAATTGGAATGTTGTTTGGTGTTTTGTTTGGTATTTTAATGCTAAATATTGATGGGGGAGATATGTTAGTCAACAATTGGATCAAACCACTAGGAACTATTTTTGTTAAACTTTTAAAATTAATTGCTATCCCTTTAATTTTGGCATCACTTATCAAGGGTATTTCAGATTTAAAGGATATTTCAAAATTTAAGACTATTGGCTTCAAAACCATTATTACATACATTGTAACAACAGTTGTTGCAATTTCTATTGGTTTAGTCTTAGTTAATGTAATTAATCCAGGTTCGGGTATTTCTAGTGAAACTGTAGAGAGATTAACATCCACATACTCTGAAAGTTCTGGTGTTCAATCTAAATTAGCGGAAGCAAACAATCAAATACAAAGTAGTCCATTACAGTTTCTTGTAGATACAGTTCCAGACAACGCATTTAAAGCGATGTCTAATAATTCATTAATGCTACAAGTTATATTTTTTACAATATTTTTAGGAATTAGTATGCTTTTAATTGGAGAAGAAAAGTCAAAATCATTAAAATCATTTTTTGATTCCCTAAATTTTGTTGTTTTAAAGATGGTTGATTTGATTATGAAAACAGCTCCTTATGCTGTATTTGCACTATTAGCTAGTGTGATTACCTCCTCTAATGACTCTGATCTATTATTAGCACTTTTAAAATATAGTGGAGTTGTATGTCTAGGACTATTTTTTATGGTAACAGTTTATTGCATTGCTGTTTATTTTATAACAAATTCTAACCCCTTAGTCTTTTTAAAAAAAATCAGTCCAGCTCAGCTTTTGGCATTTTCCACCAGTAGTAGTGCAGCAACATTGCCATTAACAATGGATAGAGTTGAAAATCATATTGGAGTTGACAAAGAAGTGTCTAGTTTTGTTTTACCAGTAGGAGCTACTATTAATATGGATGGAACAAGTTTGTATCAAGCAGTTGCAGCAGTGTTTATTGCTCAAGCATTAGAATTTGACTTGACATTAGCTGACCAATTAAAAATTGTACTAACAGCTCTATTAGCATCAATAGGAAGTGCTGCAGTTCCTGGTGCAGGAATGGTAATGTTAGTTATAGTATTAGAGTCAATTGGTTTCCCATCGGATAAATTAGCAATTGGTTTAGCTCTAATATTTGCAGTTGACAGACCTTTAGATATGTGTAGAACAGTTGTAAATGTTACGGGTGATGCTGCTGTTTCCATGATAGTTGGCAGTTCTGTTGGTAAGTTTAAAGGCATTAAATAATAATACCGTTGCTTAATAACTTAAATAAAGATTGGGAAATTCATTTAAAAGAAGAGTTAAATAAAGACTATTTTCTTAATCTAACCACCAGAGTTAGGCAAGAATATTCAAATTATACATGTTTTCCACCACTTGAGAATATTTTTGATTCCCTAAATTTTTGTTTATTCTCTAAATTAAAGGTTGTTATAATAGGGCAAGACCCTTATCATCAACAAAGTCAAGCAAATGGATTATCTTTTTCTGTAGGTAAGGATGTTAAGATTCCACCATCATTAAATAATATATTTAAGGAACTAAATAATGATGTTAATAAACCAATACCTAATAATGGTGATCTCACTTATTTATCTAAACAAGGAATTCTGTTATTAAATAGTTGTCTTTCTGTTAGGATGAGTTCACCTGGAAGTCATTACAACTTTGGTTGGGAGATATTTACTGATAAAATAATCTCAATTATTTCTAAGAAAAAAAGTAATGTTGTTTTTTTACTTTGGGGAAATAAATCTATTTCAAAATCTAAATTGATAGACACAAATAATCATTTAATACTCACTTCTGGTCATCCATCACCACTTAGTGCTAATAGAGGATATTGGTTTGGAAATAGACATTTTAGCAAGACAAATGAATATTTAAAAAACAAAGGGTTAGAAAAAATTTATTGGTGATATTATTTACTAATTAAAATAGGATCAGCCACATTTTGAATAACTTTCGATACAGCTATAATCCAAATAGCAGACTCAATCAATCCAATAAAAGCTGCGTGATATGGTTTGTTTCTTGAAACAAGTAAAGCTCTTAAAGTGCCTAAACTTTGGTCAGCAAGGCGAAGAATAAAAATAAATAAAGTTGATATTATAAGTCCGATAATTTATCTAAAGTTAAAATTATTAATCTATTGATTGTTTTGTTTGGATTAAGACTGTAAGTGCCATTTTCTCTATTGGCCAATATTGCATTTAAAGAAATAGCATTATGGCCTAATATTTTTGACATCCCGTAAATAATAGCAGTTTCCATTTCAAGATTTGTAACCCTATCATTTGAAAAAGATATTTTCTTTAATTCACTAATAAAATTTTG
>JADHRR010000033.1:0-9358 GCA_016777305.1 Flavobacteriaceae bacterium | reverse complement strand
AAAAGTGATGGAACTTTACTAGTATTAGAAGTTCAGTCTCATATTGGAGAAAACACAGTTAGAACTGTAGCAATGGATTCTTCCGATGGTCTTAGTAGAGGAGTTGTTGTTACATCAACAAACTCTCCAATTCAAATGCCTATTGGTGATGATGTTTATGGTAGATTATTTAATGTTATTGGAGATGCAATTGATGGATTAGGAGATTTACCTAAATCTGGAGATAGTGGACTCCCTATTCACAGAGAAGCGCCAAGATTCGAAGATCTTTCTACTTCAACTGAAGTATTATTCACTGGAATTAAAGTTATTGACCTTATAGAGCCTTATGCTAAAGGTGGAAAAATTGGATTATTTGGAGGAGCTGGAGTTGGAAAAACTGTACTTATTCAAGAGTTAATTAATAACATCGCCAAAGGACATGGTGGTCTTTCTGTATTTGCAGGAGTAGGCGAAAGAACCAGAGAAGGAAATGACCTTCTTAGAGAAATGCTAGAATCTGGAATTATTAAATACGGTGATGATTTTATGCACTCTATGGAAGAAGGTGGATGGGATTTAAATAAAGTAGATAAAAATATAATGAAAGAATCAAAAGCAACCTTTGTTTTTGGTCAAATGAATGAACCTCCTGGAGCAAGAGCTAGAGTGGCATTATCAGGTCTTACTATAGCTGAATATTTCCGTGACGGAGCTGGAGAAGGTCAAGGTAAGGATGTGTTATTTTTTGTAGATAATATATTTAGATTTACTCAAGCTGGATCGGAAGTATCTGCATTACTAGGTAGAATGCCTTCAGCGGTAGGTTACCAGCCAACATTAGCATCTGAGATGGGTGCCATGCAAGAGAGAATTACATCAACTAAGAACGGATCGATTACTTCAGTTCAAGCAGTATATGTACCTGCAGATGATTTAACAGATCCTGCACCAGCAACAACATTTGCTCACTTAGACGCTACTACAGTACTTTCAAGAAAAATTGCTGAGCTAGGTATTTATCCAGCAGTAGATCCTTTAGATTCTACTTCAAGAATTCTAACAGCAGATATTCTTGGGAATGAACATTATGATTGTGCTCAAAGAGTAAAAGAATTATTACAAAGATATAAAGAGCTACAAGACATTATTGCTATTCTTGGAATGGAGGAATTATCCGAAGAAGATAAAATGGCTGTAGGTAGAGCTCGTAGAGTTCAGAGATTTTTATCTCAACCATTCCATGTAGCTGAGCAGTTTACTGGAATTCCTGGAGTATTAGTAGATATAAAGGAAACAATCAAAGGATTTAATATGATTATGGATGGTGAATTAGATCATTTACCTGAAGCTGCTTTCAACTTAAAGGGAAGTATTGAAGAAGCTATTGAGTCTGGAGAGAAAATGTTAGCAGAAGCATAAATTATAAATTTTAGTTTAAATGTATTTAGAAATTATATCCCCAGAATTTACTTTATTTAGTGGAGAGGTAACATCGGTTGCTGTCCCTGGTGTTGATGGTGAATTTGAAATGTTAAATAATCATGCTTCAATTATTTCTACATTAAAAAAAGGAACTATTAAAATTTACGGAGACATTACAATAGAGGAAAACCTTAAAGATAAATTTGAAAAAGGTCCCGAAAAAGGAACTTTTCTTTCTATTAATTCTGGCACTGTAGAGCTAAAAGAAAATAAAATTATAGCTTTAGTAGACTAACCTCACCTTTTAAACTTTCTTTATAACATTAGTTACTATTCCCCAAATCACAAACTCATTTTCATTTGTGACTTCTATTGCTTTAAATTCAGAGTTTTCTGGCTGAAGCCAAAGTTTACCTTTTTTAATTAAAAGCCTTTTCACGGTAAACTCCCCATCTATAAAGCATACAGCAATTTTATTGTTCTGTGGCTCTATACTTCTGTCAATTACCAATAAATCATTATCGTCTAAGCCTGCACCAATCATAGATTGACCGCTAACTCTTGCAAAAAAAGTAGCTTCCTTATTTTTAACCAATTCATTGTCAAGACTTATTCTATTTTGTTTAAAGTCATCAGCTGGAGATGGAAATCCAGCAGCAATCCCTGAATTAATAATTATTGTGCCCTCTCCCGAGCTAGGTTGTGGAATAAAAAATTGAAGCGCTTTAACTTTTTCTTTCATTATTTTACTTTAATTATATCTTGCAAATTAGTGGTATAGTTGGGAGATAAATGATCTTGTTTCATCTTCCAAGTTTTTTTTAAATCTTGATTAGCTAGTTTTATCTTATTACTAAACCTGTAATTTATCTTATCAATAGCCTTCATAAGTGGTTGATGATTAGAATTCTCCCAATCAAATATATTTAATTGATAGTTATTAGAAGGAACTAAACCAGTAAGTATTATTCCTGCTTTTTTGTATGCAATTCCACTCTTAAAAACCTCTTCAATAGCTTTTATCGCATAATTACTAAGTACAAGAGAGGAGTTTGTCGGGTATGGCAAACTAATTACTTTAGTTGCGTAATGTTGTTTTAAATCTTCTCTAAAATAGTTACTTCTAAGTATAACTATAATCATGTGACAGTGAGAGTTTTGGCGACGTAGTTTTTCTCCCGAGACAAAAGCAAAAGTAGAGATACGCTCTTTAATTTTATCTAATTCCTTTAATGGTTTTTCAAAAGTTCTAGTCGTTGCAATAGATTTTTTAGATTTTTGAACCTCTAAATCAAGTGTTGGTATCCCTAATAAATCTCGCTGTAATCTAGATTCTACAACTGACATATTAGACTTTACCCAACTCTCCGGTAGCTGAGTAAAATCATATGCGTTTTTACATCCTTTAGTTGCTAATCTATTACTAAGCTTTTTTCCTATTCCCCATATATCTTTTATTTTGGTCCATTTTAAAGCATTTATTCTTTTAAGTTCTGTATCAATGACATATACTCCATTTGTCTGGTTAGGATATTTTCTTGCAATTTTATTAGCAACTTTAGATAAAGCCTTTGTCGGAGCAATTCCAGCACAAGTAGGTATTCCTGTCCATTTTAAAATCCTGTTTTTCATTAACATTCCATAGTCAGTCAAATTATAATCCTCAAAACCTTCTAGCTTTAAAAAAGATTCATCTATACTATAAACCTGTATGTCTGGTGTGAATTGTTTTAATATAGACATTACTCTACTACTCATATCTCCATACAAAGAATAATTTGAGGAAAAGACCTTTACATTATGGTTGGCTATAAGGGATCTATATTTAAAAATAGGAGCCCCCATAGGTATTCCTAATTTTTTAGCTTCATCACTTCTAGAAATAATACACCCATCGTTATTGGATAAAATTACTATTGGTTTATGCTGAAGATTTGGATTAAAAACACGCTCACAAGAAGCATAAAAATTATTACAATCGACAAGTGCAAACATGAAATAAATATAATGTTTGAAACAAAACATATAGCCCAATTAGCTATTTATTATTAACAAAATATAGAATTGGAGAAAAAAGCAGTAATTTTGAAAAAAAATAAAAAACAATGAAAAAATTACTATCTGTAATCTTAATAATTGCAATAAATTCAGTAATTAACTCGCAAGAGGAGCAAATAAGTCTTGAAGAAGTAACGGTTGTTTCTTCGCCTAGAATTGAACTAGAAATATCTGAAAGTTCAAAAACTGTGCAGGTGATTTCAAAAGAAGAAATTATTAATAGTCCAGCGAATAACGTTGCAGAATTATTACAACAAGTTGCAGGAATAGATATAAGAAGAAGAGGGACTTCAGGGATGCAAGCAGACTTATATATTAGAGGTGGTGGTTTTGATCAAACTCTACTTTTAATAGATGGAATTAAAGTAGAAGATCCTCAAACAGGGCACCACACCATGAATATGGCATTACCTATTGAAGTAATAGAAAGAATAGAAATCATAAAAGGTTCTGCGTCTAGAGTATACGGACAAAATGCTTTCACAGGAGCGATAAATATTGTTACTTCTAAAGTAGCAGAAGATATAGTCTCAGTAAAGTTAGAAGCTGGATCTTATGAACAGCAAAATGCTTCAGTAACAATTAGCAAGAATATTCAAGATCAATCCGTACTTTTCCACTATTCAAATAATAGTTCAGAAGGGCATAAATACAATACCGATTATAAAAATGAAAATTATTTTTTAAAAAATAGCTTTAAAATAAAAGGGCAGTTAATAGATATGATATCTTCTTTTAATGAAAGAAAATTTGGAGCTAACGGATTCTATGCAAGCCCTGAAGCTATTGATCAATATGAAGAAACACAGGCTAGTTTATTAGGATTTTCTACTAAAATAGTTAAGGGAAATTTAATTATAAAACCTAAACTATACTGGAAAAGAAATCAAGACATGTATGTTTATCTAAGACATAATCCATCCGTATATAGAAATTTACACATATCTAATAAAGTTGGTTTCGAACTTAATGGATCTTACAAATCAGAACTTGGAAGTACAGGGTTTGGATTAGATGTTTCATCCGTAAAATTATCTAGTAATAATCTAGGCAATAGAAATAGAACCATGGTGAATTTATTTTTAGAACACCAAATGAAATTTGCAGATGAAAAAATTGATTTAACTCCCGGAGTAGCATTTAGTTATTTTTCAGATGTGTCAACAAATATGAATTACCAAAGTAATTTATTTAGGAATTTCTTTGCTTATCCAGGAATGGATATTGGCTATCAAGTAAATGAAGATATTAAATTATATAGTAATATTGGTTACACCTATAGAGTACCTACCTATACCGATTTATACTATAGTAGTCCAACAACAATTGGAAATGATAATTTAAATCCTGAAAAAGCATTAACACAAGAATTTGGAGCTCGATTTAATAGAAATGGATTAAATATAAATTTTGTTGTTTTCAATCGAGATGCATCTGATGTAATTGATTATGTGAAAAACATAGAATCAGCTCCGTGGGAAGCATTTAATATAAGAGAGATAAATACAAAAGGTTATGAAGTTGATTTATCTTATGATTTTTATCTAGCTACATTTTTAAAACACAGTATAAATATTGGATATACAAATATTAAAGATGATTTAAAACAAACTGATTTTGATTTTTCAAGATATGCACTAAATTCATTAAAAAATCACATCACTTCTTCCTATAGTTTTGAAATCAAAAAAAACCTTAATAGCTCAATAGTTTATAAATATGCTGAAAGAAGCTTTGGGGAGAATTATTCTGTAATGGACCTAAAGTTAAATTATAGTTTAAAGAATTATAAAATATCTTTAACTGGAAATAATCTGTTCGATGCAATTTACAGCGAAACAAACTTAGTTGAAATGCCCGGAAGAAATATTCTAGTTGGACTAAATGTTAAATTTTAAAAAAATCGTTTACTTTTTTGAAAATCAAATCGTTTTCCCACCCCCGGTACTGTAAATAGCTGATAAATTTTTTTTTGCTTTTTATGCTGGTATCCTGATTTAAATAATTAAACTTTTTTAAAGCTAATTCGTCAAATGTTTTATTATAATCCTCGTCATTAATTTGACCTAAAGCATTATTTATAAGAGCTGAAGTTATGTTCCTTTGAAAAAGTTCATTTTTAAGTTTAATCTTACCCCATTGCTTAATTCTAAACTTTCCTCTAATAAAACTAAAAGCAAATCGCTCTTCGTTTAAAAAATCATCTTTAATTAATTCTACCAAAACATTATCATAAAGGGTATATGGTATTTTCATTAATTTCATCTTGTCAGTTACATCTTTATGACATCTATCTTGATATACGCAGTATCTTTGCAATTTTTTTACAATATCCGACTGCTTGAATAATTCACTCATAAAGACTATCTATAAACTGTAATTTACGGAAAATATAAAGTTTATTCCAGGTGCTGATATTCCAGAAGAATACGGTCTATATAACTTGTTCGAGATGTTTTCTATAGACGCCGTAAATTGAAAATTTTTGTTCATTTCATATAAAGTTCTCAAATTGAAAGTATGCCAAGACGGAGAATATGGATTGCCATTTTGATCTGTAGCATATAAATAAGGTTTGTCTCTCTCGGAATTTGAGAGTTGAGAAAATGAAAGTTTTGAATTATAATTAAAAAATAGATCGATTTTAGTTTTATTTTTTGAGTAAATAAAATGAACATTTCCAAAATGTGGAGAAACATGACGAACTGGTAAGTTTGCAGCTCCATCCATGTCTCTTTGTTCTCCATTTAAGTAATTGTATTGAGTCTTAAAATCAAAATTGTCAGATAAATTTATATTAAGACCTGTTTCAAAACCATAAAGCCAAGATTTAGAAGCATTTTGAATAGCATAAATATCACTTAACTCTCCATGATAAATAATTTGATTAATTATTGAAGATCCACTCGGATCATCTGAATCAACCGTCATACTAAAAGGACTTCTTATCATACTGTTATATAAATGAGTATAATAAACTGCAAAATCAAAATTAATTTTTGAGTTAACACTAATAAAACTTCCAAGTTCAAGACCAAATGATTTTTCGGGCTTTAAATCAGGGTTCGGAACAACAACTACACCTGGCGCTGAATCAAATATTTTTCCAATATCATCAATATTTGGAGCTCTGAATGCTGTTGTAACATTAAACTTCCATTGAAAAGAATCATTCTGAATCCAACTTAAACCTAAAGCTCCTGTTAATGCTCCAGTATTAAGATCAGCATTTGAAAAAGGGAAATTATAATATGAATTATTTGGTGATAAATCGGCATTAATAATTATATGACTATATCTTAACCCATAATGAAAAATTAAATCATTACTTGATTTATATTTATAAGTAAGATAACTTGCTAGAGATTCCCATGTAGAGTCGTCAGGGTATCTTGTTGCTATAGACGAAAAAGTGCCATTTGATATATTGTTTAAAGAAGCAGTAGAGTTAACTTTGTTATTTAAATACTCTATACCATAGGAAAAATAGGATTTTTTATCATAAGATTTTTCAAAATCCAAATTCAAAGAAAAAACATTAACCTGTTCTTTAAATTCTTTTTTATCAGTTGAATTTATCTTTCTGCTAAATCGACTTTCATCAAACTTTTGATAAGCAGTGGTTAAAATTAATTTATCATAGATTGGAGATTTAAAACTCTCTTTTGTAATCTTTGAGTTTAATAAAAGCCATTTTTGTGGGCCGTAATACCACTCTCCATAATGAAGTTGGTTAGTATCATTATTGTATCTTATCAACCTATCATATCTAGGAATATTCGAAGTTGAGGAAAAATGAACTCCAAAGTCATATTCTGTTTTATCAGTTTTTAATAGAAATTTTTGCATAAAATTAAACTGAGAATATCCAGTATGTTTTTGAACTCTTGGGTCAGAATTAGAGAAAATAACATCCTGTCCATCTACCTGCTGAACATACTCCGGTCTTAGATAGTCTGAGGGACCATTAGCTCCCATTTTTAAATCATCAAAGTCAGAAAAAGAAATGCTAGTAAGACTGGCAAAATTTTCAAATCCCATATTAAAATCTATGTGAGCAGTTTTTTCTTTGTTAGCACTAGAATTTCTAGATGTTGAGTTAAGTTTAAAAAAAATGCTATCTGATTCTGAAAACACAGGTTTTTTTGTTTGAAAGTTCATAGCTCCACCAATAGCATCACTACCATAAATAACAGAGCTTGATCCAAGAACGATTTCTGTATTTTGAATATTAAAAGGGTCAATTGAAATTACATTCTGTATGTTGCCACCTCTAAATATAGCGTTGTTTAATCTAACACCATCAACAGATAAAGTTAATCTGTTCGTTGAAAAGCCTCTTATCATGGGGCTACCTCCACCTAATTGACTTTTTTGGATATACACATTACCACTACTACTTAACAAGTCAGCACTGGTTTGAGGATTACTTAATACTACATCTTCAGTTGAGATAAATATTACCCTTTGAGATATTTCTTTAAGATTTTGAGAGAATTTTGAAGCTGAAATAACAATTTCATCTAAATTGTTTGAATCAGGTTTTAACAAAATATTCCCTGTAATATTACTAAACTCTAATGTTCTATTTAAATACGAAATGTGAGATATTGTAATAAAATTGGCATTTTCAAATGCTGAAAGAGAAACGGCACCGTTTATATCTGACATGGTCCCTTTTTTAACTCCACCATTGAGTTCCTCATACAAAAGAGCTCCTGAGATTGGCTCCATTGTTACTTCATCTAAAACATAAATTTCCTGGGATGAAACCAAAAGAGAAAATGTAAAAATTATAAAACTGAACACTATTTTCATTAATCTGCAAAAATTTGATTTAATACTTTTAAAGACTTTGGGTCTTTAAATCCATCGACGTGCAATTTATAGTAAATTAAAATATTTTTTAATATATCTTTTTTCTTTAGCTTATCTATAAATGGCAACTTGTAACTATCAAATTTTATGCCTAAAATTGTTTTGAATAAAACTAAGTCATCACCACTGATTACATACTTACTGTTTTTTGAATTTTCAAAAAGTCCCTCTTCTAAATTAAAATAATTATAATCCATATTAGTACAGTCTGGATAAAAGCCCAAATAGTTAGTTATTTTCATTAAAAAGATTAAGTAAAAAGCTGAACTATCTTTAGACTGATCATACCAAATAAGAGAGTCTTCAATAAAATCAAATAATTCTACATCTTCAATTTCATTATGTATAATTGTAGATAATATTTCAGATAAAAACATAACAACAGAGCTCTTGTAAATATTAGTATGAAGAGATTTGAAACTGTATTTAATTTTTAAATCTTTAATATATTGAATTGATCTGTTTGGATTATAATTAGTTTCTAAATCAAGAATATTTAAAAGTTGAAAGAAGGCAAATTTGTTTTTACTTTTCTTTGAGACAGAAATATTTTTAACCATATAAGATACTACCCCTAAATCTCTTGTAAGACATTTAATAATTAGGTCATTATCCTGATAACGAACTTTGGACAGTACTATAGCGGAACTTGATACTAACATTATCTAATTATCATAATTTTTAAAATTTTTGTTTCATAACTTTCAAGGTCTGAAAGCATAACAATATAAACACCCGAAGAAACAGAATTATTAGCTAAATTTTTTCCATTCCAATAAGCAACACCACCATCAATTTCTAAATTAAACCCATTATATCTATTATTTACATTTGAATTTGCTTCAGCAACAAGATTCCCTGAAATATCTGTGATTTTTATATTAATATCATCTGTAATTCCTGAAATTTTGATCTTGTCAATATTCATGTTAAAAGATGGGCGGACCGGATTAGGATAAACATAAGATTCGTCCAGTGTAGAACTTGTAGTTGATCCCCCTGAATCAAATGACACTAA
>JADHRR010000008.1:0-42340 GCA_016777305.1 Flavobacteriaceae bacterium | reverse complement strand
GGATATTAGGTGGTACTTTTTTAATGTTATCTTATTTTGGTACTGATCAGAGTCAAGTACAACGATATCTGTCTGGAAAATCTTTAAAAGAGATGCAAATGGGGATGATATTTAATGGTATTTTAAAAATTCCAATGCAATTTTTTATTCTTTTCATTGGAGTTATGGTATTTATTTTTTACCAATTTAATCCTTCTCCTTTAAATTTTAACCCACAAGCAGAAATTACAATTTCTAATTCTGAAAAAGCTGATGAATATTCTAAACTAGAAAAATCCTTAGATAATGTTTATTTCTTGAAAAGTAAGGCTACTAACGATCTTTTAGATAATAAAAATAAAGCTAAAAGTTTATTAGAGATTAGAAATCTTAATATAAGAGAAAAGGAAATTAGAGATAAAGCAAAGAAAATCATAAAGGAAGTTTCTAATAATTCTTTAAATAGAATTGAATCTAATGATAAGGATTATGTTTTTATAAGTTTTATTTTAAACAATTTACCTAGTGGGCTAATTGGTTTATTAATTGCTGTAATTTTAAGTGCAGCAATGTCATCAACCGCTAGTGAATTAAATGCATTAGCAACAACAACAACAATCGATCTATATAATAGAAATAAAAAAGATAAATCCAGTGAAATTGACACCGTAAATACTACTAAAATATTTACAGTATTTTGGGGATTATTCGCAATTGGAATAGCCTGTGTTGCATATCTGGCAGATAATTTAATACAATTAGTAAACATTATTGGTTCTCTTTTTTACGGAAATGTATTGGGAATATTTTTGATAGCCTTTTTTATAAAGCATATAAAATCAAATGCAGTTTTTTATGGAGCAATAATCACACAATTAATAGTATTAAGTGTTTGGTATAACGACTACATGCCCTACTTGTGGCTTAATGTACTAGGAGTATTTACTGTGATAATTGTATCTTACTTAATTGAATTTTTTTTAAAAAAAACTAAGTAGTCATTACATATTATTCCAAATGGAAATCGAATCCTGATTCATTTTTTCGTAATCTGAATTACCTGCAGCTATTGATTTTTCTAATGAAGCTTTAGCTACTTTTATAGCCATCTTATAATCTTTCAAGGCTGCATAAATAAGTGATTGTTGTCTTAGATGATAAAATCTAGGATTATCCATCATTGCAATAGATTGATTCATCCATTCTTTAGCCATTCTAAGATCTCTATTTTCTTGTAATAAATAAACAGCTGCTTTGTACAAATCAGATGATGTTGGATTTTTAAGAACCTCTTCAATACTTGACATAACAATTTTAGTAGTAGGTAATTTGATTTCTACAGGAAGATAAAAATAGCCCCAAGTTACACCTAATGTAAATGAATTATTAGATAAATCATCAAATGCAAACTTAAATGACTCCATTTTATTTTCTAATTTAATAGGAGTAAATTTATGTCTAACAACTACTTTGTTTTCATCCCAATCTGAAGGTAAACCCCAATTATTGTAATCAGAGTATAAAATAAACTCCCAACTATCCTTGTTTGGTATTGTATAAACAGAATACTTTCCAGCTGGAACATTTACATCTCCAATTTTAACTGATGTACTAAAAGAAATTACTGAATTTTCATTAGCACCTGTTCTCCATACTTTGTTATAAGGAACCAAATTACCAAATATTTCTCTGTTTCGAACTGATGGTCTGGCATATTCAAGAGTCACATCAGTCAGTCCAATTGTTTGTTGAACTTTCGTAGCTGGACTTGGTGAAGGTGTTTGAATTTGAGAAGAAGTTTCAAATGTTAATAACAAACAAAAACAGAGTAAAAAATATTTCATGGCATATATTTAAATAGATTAGAATAAATAATAAAATATGAAGTTAAAATATTAATTTTGAAAAAGATGTAATTAATAAAAAATTAACAAAATATTAAATTATGAAAAAATATTCTATAGAATTCTTTGGCACTTTTTTCTTACTACTTATCAGTGCGTTAACCGAAAATCCAATTGCAATTGGTCTTGGTCTAGCATCTCTAATATATATTGGAGCTCATATTTCTGGTGCTCATTATAACCCAGCAGTAAGTATTGCTATGGTTATTAGAGGAGAAATAAGTAAAACTGAATGTTTAAAATATACCATAGCACAAATTTTAGGAGCAATTGCCGGTTCATTTATTTATTTTTTAATAACAAATAATATTTTTGAAATTCAACCTGATAGTAACACAACAAGAACACAATTTTTAATAGCTGAGTTTATTTTTACTTTTTTATTAGTCATTACAATCCTTTTTGTTGGAACTCATCCAAAACTCAAAGACAATCAATTTTATGGTGCTGTTATAGGGTTAACAGTGATAGCAAGTCAGTATTCAATCGGAGAAATTTCTAGCTCTGTCTTAAATCCTGCAATATCTTTAGGACCTTCACTATTTAATATCTTTAATGGCCAAGGTCTTAATATATCATTGGCTTTTAGTCCTTACTACATTTTTATAACAATAATTGGTGGCGTGTTCGCTGCATATTTATTTAAATTTTATCTAAAAGAAAAACAATAATGATTCATTTTAATCAAGAAAAATTAGATAGTTTACATAATATATTTAAAATAAATTTAATTAACAGTTGCTCTGGATATAAGCCTGCTAATTTGATTGCTACAGTTTCAAAAAAAGGTATTGAAAATGTTGCAATATTTAGCTCCATTGTTCACATAGGTTCTAATCCACCTTTATTAGGTTTTATTGTAAGACCATCTGGGGAAGTACCCAGAAACACCTATAAAAATATTAAAGAAACACAGCTTTATACAATTAATCATGTTTTTGATACTATAACAGATGATGCACATCACACATCTGCTAGATATGATGAAAATATCTCTGAATTTGATGCAACTAATCTACAGGTTGAATATAAAAAAGAAATTAAACCTCCATTTGTTAAGGGTTCTCCAGTGCAGATTCAAATGCAATATGTTAATGAATATTACATTAAAGAAAATAATACTACGCTAGTACTGGGGAAAATAGTTAATCTTTTTGTAAAGGATGAAATTATTGATAAAGATGGTTATCTGGACTTGGGTAAAGCTAATGTGGCAACAGTGACTGGATTAGATGGATACTCAATTCCAAAATTAAAAGACAGAAAGGGTTACCAAAGACCTAAAGCAAGTGTCTTAATCAATAAAAAATGTTAATATTTTTATAACGTTTATAAGTATTAATACACGTTTTTGTAGATTTAACCAGTATTTATATAAGCTATTTACAGCAAAAGAAAATAATTCTTATATTGATATTATATAAATATTAAAATAAAATAGATTAAATGGAATTAATTGATAGAGCACTTGAGTTTGAAACAAGAAAAACTTCTTACAAAACAACTAATGAGAGAATAGTAGCTTCCAGAGAAGTAAAGGCTCTAATATTAGATATAAATGAAATCTATAAAGAAAGTAAAGACGCTGAGCTTATGGATTTAATGAAAAGATTGACAGTTATCAAAAGAAAAATTGAAAAAAGATTAAAAGGGAGACCTGGATCATAAATATGAATAAAATAATTATAGTTGGAGGTAGTAGAGGTATTGGAAAAGAAATTATCAATGAACTCGTAGACAATAATATGATTATCAACCTCAGTAGAAATAAACCAGAATTAACTCATACAAATTTAACCCATCACAATATAGACATTCTTACCGATGATCTTCCTGATCTAGAAGATGTCTCATCTTTAATATATTGCCCAGGAAGTATTAACTTAAAACCAATCAGCAGAATTTCTTTAGATGAATTTAGAGAAGATTTTGAGATAAATGTTATTGGTGCAATTAAAGTAATTCAAAAATACTTGCCTTGTTTAAAAAAATCAAATGATGCGTCAATACTACTTTTTAGTACTGTAGCTACTAAATTAGGAATGCCATATCATTCTAGTGTTGCAGCTTCTAAATCAGCTATTGATGGTCTTGTTAAAACCTTGGGCGCAGAGTTAGCTCCAAAAATTAGAGTAAATGCTATTGCCCCAACAATAACTAAAACCGATCTAGCATCAAAAATATTAAGGAATGAAAAAGTAATAGATAACATGATAGAAAGACATCCTTTAAAAAAAATACTTATGCCAGAAGAAGTATCAAAAATGGCTAAATTTCTAGTTTCAAAAGATGCCTCCTCAATTTCTGGACAAATATTTAACTTAGATGCTGGTATCGTATCATTTAAACTATAAATTAATGAAATTTATTAAAAGTTTATTATCAATATCAATAATCATAATATCTCATACAATGAATAGTCAAAGCTCCATTTACGATATTTCTATTACAGGTATTGATGGTAAAGAAATTAAAATATCAGATTTTAAAAACAAAAATATCTTGTTTGTCAATGTAGCATCTAAATGTGGATTTACAGGCCAATATGAAGGGCTCCAACAACTACATGAAAAATATAAATCAAATTTGGTAGTAATTGGAGTTCCAAGTAATGAATTTGGTGGCCAAGAACCCGGTACATCTCAGCAAATTGCAACTTTTTGTTCTGACAAATACGATGTTAGTTTTATAATGACAGATAAAGTAAATGTTAAAGGGAGCCAGCAACACCCACTATACAAATGGCTTACTAACAAGGACTTAAACATGGTTAGCAACTCTACCGTAAAATGGAATTTTCAAAAATATTTAATAAATGAAAAAGGTGAGTTTATTAATTATTGGTATTCTTTTACGAAACCTCTAAGTGAAAAAATTACCAAACATCTGTAATGAAATTAATACCTAGAGTTCTATTATTTCTCTTAATAAATTTTTCTATTTTATACACAGGAAGCTTGTTGATGGGAGAAGGCGCTTCATCAAATTGGTATGAAAATTTAAATAAAGCACCATGGACTCCAAAAGGATGGGTGTTTGGCTTTGCCTGGACGTTTTTAATGACTTGCTTTGCAATTTATTTAGCTAAACTTTCAACACTTGTAAATTCATCAAAGTTAATATTTATTGTCTTAATGCAATACTTTTTAAATTTAATATGGAATTTTATATTTTTTAACCAACAAGAAATAGTTTTAGGGCTTGTTGATATAATTCTTTTAACTATAGTGGTAGTTTTTATATTTATAAAAAATACATCTGTTATGAAGAGATATTCCTTATTCATACTTCCATACATTTTGTGGCTACTTATTGCTACATCACTTAACCTATATATAGCTATTTACAACTAATGAAAATTTACAGATTCACTAGACGACAATTATTACCAATTTCAGTTGAAAAAGCTTGGAGTTTTCTAAGCGATCCGAAAAATTTAAAATTAATAACTCCTAAATACATGGGATTTAACATATTAAATGAAGAAAATACAAAAATGTATGCTGGTCAAATAATACAATACATCGTTACTCCTGTACTTGGAATTCCTACAAAATGGGTGACTGAAATAACACAAGTTAAGGATAAAAGATATTTCGTTGACGAACAAAGATTTGGACCGTATAGTTTATGGCATCACAAGCATTTTATAAAAGAGGTTGACGGTGGAGTTGAAATGATTGATATTATAGATTACAAAATTCCTTTAGGTATACTTGGCCGAATAATGAATCCAATATTAGTACAACCTAAGCTTGAAGAAATTTTTAAATTTAGAAAAGAAAAATTAGAAGAACTTTTTGGAATATTAAAAAATGATTAAAAAAGTAAATTTCTTTTGGTTTAGACGTGACCTTAGACTTGATGATAATATCGGTCTCAATGAAGCTCTTAATAATAATTCAAATGTTATTCCATTATTTATTTTTGATGAAAACATTACTAATGAATTAGAAAAAAATGACCCTAGAATAAATTTTATTTATAATCAACTAGAATCCATAAATAAATGTTTAGAATCCAAATACAACTCTAGAATTTTAATTTTAAAAGGAAAACCATTAGATGTCATTAAAAAGTTAGCTGCTGAATATAATATTGGATCTTTTTTCTTAAATCATGATTATGAACCTTATGCTATTGCAAGAGATAAAAAAATTATTGATTTTTTATCAACTAAAAATATTCAGTTTTCAAGTTATAAAGATCAAGTTATTTTTGAAAAAGATGAAATTACAAAAGATGACAAAACTCCTTATGTGGTTTACACACCATACATGAAAAAATGGAAAACAAAACTAGACAGCATAGACCTTTCAGATCTTAAATCTAAAGATTTACCTCATAACTTTTATTCAAACAACAATAGCTACAATTGGCGCTCACTAAATAGCTTAGGATTTGAAGAATCCACTATGAAAATTCCAAATTACAAGCTTGATAAAGATTTGGTAGAAAAATACGAAGACAAAAGAAACTTTCCTTCTTTAAATTCCACAAGTAAGATTGGCCCTCATCTAAGATTTGGTACAGTAAGTATAAGACAAGTTTTATTATTTGTTTTAAAATGTAAAAATGAGGTGTTTTTACAAGAACTAATTTGGAGAGAATTTTTTATGCAGATAATATGGTTTTTTCCTCATACACAAACTAGATGCTTTAAAGAAAAATATGAAAATGTACAATGGCTTTATGATGAAGAGTCTTTTAAGAAATGGTGTGAAGGAAAAACAGGGTACCCAATAGTTGATGCAGGAATGAGAGAATTAAATGCAACTGGATTTATGCATAATAGAGTAAGAATGATTACAGCAGGTTTTTTATGTAAACATTTGCTTATTGACTGGAGATGGGGAGAGGCTTACTTTGCAAAAAAACTATTTGATTATGAATTATCAAGTAATATTGGAAATTGGCAGTGGGCTGCTGGAACTGGAGTAGACTCAGCTCCATATTTTAGAATATTTAACCCGACTACTCAGGCCATAAAATTTGATAAAGAATTAAAATATATAAATAAATGGGTGAAAAATTTAAATGAATTAGATTACCCAAAACCTATTATTGATCACAAGTTTGCCAGACAAAGATGTTTGGAAACATATAAAAGAGGTTTAGAATAAGTTCTTAAAAATTCCTATATTATACACTAAAATAATTTTTATGAAAAATCTGTCCTTTATTTACTTACTATTTATATTTTCAATTAATCTAAATTTCTCTCAAAGTAAAACATCTGATATAAATCAAGATATTTTTAATTCTATTGAAAGACACTCTTCTAATCTTATAAGCATAAGTGATGAAATTTGGAAGCTTGCAGAAACTGCTTTCAACGAACACAAATCATCTAAGATACTAGCTGATTATGCTACCAAGAACGGTTTTAGTGTTGAAATGGGTGTAGCTGATATGCCAACAGCTTTTGTAGCAACTTATGGGGAAGGAAGTCCTGTTATTAGTGTTTTAGGCGAGTTTGATGCACTTCCAGGAATTTCTCAAGAAACTAAACCAACAAAATCACCTTTAGTTGAAGGTGGTGCTGGTCACGGATGTGGTCATAATTTATTTGGTGCAGGAAGTTTAGGGGCTGCAATTGCAATTAAAGAATTGATAGAAAGTGGTAAAATAAGTGGTACTGTAAAGTTTTTTGGAACTCCCAGCGAAGAGAAATACTTTGGAAAAATATGGATGGTTAAAGAAGGATTATGGGATGATGTAGATGTAAATATAAGTTGGCATCCTGCAGCACAGACTGAGGCTGACGTTCAAAGTTCATTAGCGTTAATAGATTTTAAAATCGAATTTTTTGGACAAGCAGCACACGCATCTATGGATCCATGGAATGGAAGAAGTGCCTCTGATGCATTGGAACTTTACACGACCGGAGTTAATTACTACAGAGAACATGTAAAACCAACCGTTCGAATGCACTATCACATTCAAGATGGTGGACAGGTTGTAAATGTAGTTCCTGATTATTCAAAATTATGGATGAGAGTAAGAGATACAAAAAGATCTGGCATGTATCCAGTTTACGAACGAGTAGTTGAAATGGCTGAAGGAGCTGCAATTTTAGCAAACGTAGATTATAAGGTATCATTAATTTCTGGAATATATGAAACTTTAGTAAATAGAGCTGGAGGTGCTATTATGCAAAATAATTTAGAAATATTAGGACCAATTGAATATTCTAAAGAAGAAATAGCTTTTGCAAAAAAAATACAGGAAGTAACATCAAAACCACAAAATGGAATGGATTCAGAAATTAGACCATTGATGGACACCAGAGAACATCCTGGCGGAGGATCAACAGATGTTGGAGATGTAAGCTGGAATGTTGCCAATATTAATGTAGGTGTTGCTACTGCTCCGATAGGTACTCCTTGGCACTCATGGGCTGTAGTAGCTTGTGGCGGAATGAGTATTGGCCATAAAGGAATGCTTCATGCATCAAAAGCAATGGCAATGACAATGTCAGATTTATATCAAAATGATAAACTTGTAAAAAAAGTTAAAAATGAATATTTAGAAAGAAAAGGAAATGAAATTTACGAAGCAATGGTTCCTGACGGACCACCTCCAGTAAATGATAATTAAACACGTTCAATTTTAGCACCTATAGCTCTAAGTCTTTCATCAATATTTTCGTAACCTCTATCAATTTGTTCTATATTATGTATTGTCGAAGTTCCTTTTGCAGACAAAGCAGCAATTAACAAAGATATTCCAGCTCTTATATCTGGTGAAGTCATAGTTGTAGCCATTAACATTGATTTAAAATCATGACCTATAACAGAAGCTCTATGTGGGTCACATAAAATTATTTTAGCTCCCATATCAATTAACTTATCTACAAAAAACAATCTACTCTCAAACATCTTTTGGTGAATCAAGACACTTCCTCTAGCCTGAGTGGCAACAACTAAGATTATACTTAATAAATCTGGTGTAAAACCTGGCCATGGAGCATCAGAAATGGTTAAAATAGAACCATCAATGTAATTTTGAATTTCATAACCATTTTCATGACCAGAAACAAATATATCATCATTCTTTTTTTCTATTTTTATTCCAAGTTTTCTAAAAACAAAAGGGATTTGACCTAAATTATCCCAACTAACATTTTTTATTGTCAACTCGCTTTTTGTCATGGCAGCTAAACCGATCCAACTACCAATCTCTATCATATCTGGAAGCATAGTATGCTCAGTTCCATTTAAACTGTCGACACCATCAATTATTAAAAGATTCGAACCTACACCTGTTATCTTAGCACCCATACAATTAAGCATTTTACACAACTGTTGTATATAGGGTTCACATGCAGCATTGTAAATAGATGTTTTGCCCTTAGCTAATACAGCAGCCATTAAAATATTAGCTGTTCCTGTTACCGATGCTTCATCTAATAATATATAAGCACCTTTGAGTTGATTAGATTCTACTCCATAAAAATGATCTTCTTTTCTATATCTAAATTTAGCTCCTAGTTTTATAAGTCCCTCAAAGTGAGTATCAAGCCTTCTTCTTCCTATTTTATCACCACCAGGTTTAGGAATATAACCCTTTCCAAACCTAGCTAATAAAGGACCTACAATCATAATTGAACCCCTCAAACCTCTACCATCAATTTTAAATTCATCAGATTCTAGGTAATCAAGATTAATTTGGTCACTTTTAAAGGTGTAAGAATTATTATTGATTTTATTTACTTTAACTCCAAGTTTTTTCAATAAACTAATTAGTTTATTTACATCAATAATATTTGGAATATTATTAATTGATATTTTTTTATCAGTTAATAGAACTGCACATATAATTTGTAAAGCCTCATTTTTAGCCCCTTGTGGATATATATCACCTTTAAGCTTGTGTCCGCCCTCTATTTTAAATGATTGCATTATTAATTAATATCTTTTTCTTGGTTTATTATTCTTTTTAAAAGGCTTTTTTGCAGTAAACTTTTTTCTATCCTTAAGCAATAAGGCAGAATCTTGAAGTTTTTCATCAGAATTTCTTAAATCAATTTTTCCATCTGAAAGCTCAAATAATTGGTTAAATATTACAATATCAGTAACGGTATCTTTATTCCAATTTAAAAAACACTTTTTCATGTGATTTGCAATCGTATACATTAAAGCCTCCTTCATTTCTCCTTTATCCCATGTGATTGCAACATCTATCATAGTTTTAATGTTGTTACCATAATAGCGGTATTTTGGAAAATTCTGTGGATATTTTAAGGGTGCTGGTCTAGCCTCTAATAATTCTTTGGATGGTTTTTCATATGGGGAGTCAGCATCTAATTTAAAGTCAGACATAATAAATAACTGATCCCATAATTTATGTTGAAAATCTGATACATCTCGTAGATGAGGCTGCATATTACCCATGACAGAAATTATAGCCTTGGCTAGCTTATTTCTTTCCTCTTTAGTCTCCCTAGAAGTAGCATAATTAATCATTTTTTGAACATGTCTACCATATTCAGGAATTATTAAAAATTCTCTTTCAGTGTTGTACTCTATATTGTCAATCAAAATTATAAAAGTTAAATTATATTATAAGTGAAGTTAAACAGTTAGCAAAATACAAAATAAAAATCAATTAGGTAAATTTTACAAGGATATTACATCTGGTATTTTTAAACCTATCTCTTTGTATTTTTTAATTATAGCATCTGGTGATTTCATATAAGCTTTAATTGAAATACTAGAGTATTTGTTGTTTTTTGAAGATTTTATATTAATTTCTAAATCTAAATTCTGAAAAATAGTTTTTATGAGTTCAAGATTGTTAGATTTAGATTTAATAATAAATTTAAATAAATAAAAATTTGGCCAAGTATTTGTAGACTCCAATTGGTTACATAACTTTTTATAAAACTCTTCAGATTTACTCATATGCTGGTAAAATTAAGTAATAAATTAAATATAGTGGTTATTAATATTTTTTATATTACTTATTAATCACGATTTTTGCCATATATTTTTCTTGAATGTCAAAAAAAATTTTAATTACTGGAGGTCCTGGTACAGGAAAAACATCATTATTTAAAAGTTTAATAAGTGATGGGTTTGTTGGTTTTGAAGAAAAATCAAGAGAAGTAACTAACACATATAAAAAGAAAGGTATAGATCAACTTTTTTTAACAAACCCTCTATTGTTTAGTGATTTACTATTGAAATCTAGAGTTAATCAATTTGTTGATTCAAATAAAATTAAAGGGACAAATGTTTTTTTTGATAGAGGTATCCCTGATGTTATTGCATATTTAGATTTTAAGAAAATGAAATATGGCCAACATTATACTAACGCTTGCAAAAATTACAGATATGATGTAGTATTTATATTAAGACCATGGAAAGATATATTTGTAAATGATAAGGAAAGATATGAGAGTTTTGAAGAATCTTTGGAAATTGATAAATACATATACAAAACTTATACAAATCTCAAATATAGTGTTGTTGAGATTCCAAATATGTCTATTATTAAAAGAAAGGATTTTGTTATTAATAATATGAAAAAATATGTCTAAAAAAATAAAAATTATTTTTTTTGGTACAACAGACTTTGCAGTCGAATCCTTAAATATATTAAAGGAACAATTTAATATTCAAGCTGTAATAACTACAGAAGATAAACCAGCAGGTAGAGGATTAAAAATAAAAGAATCTTCTGTAAAAATATATGCGAAAGAAAATAATTTAAAAATTATTCAACCATCAAATTTAAAGTGTCCGTCATTTATTGATGAAATAAAATTATTAAAGAGTGATCTTTTTGTTGTAGTTGCCTTTAGAATGTTACCTAAATCTGTCTGGGCTATTCCAAAACTTGGAACTATCAATCTACATGCCTCCCTCCTTCCTGATTATAGAGGAGCAGCACCAATTAATTGGGTTATTATAAATGGAGAAAAAATTACTGGTGTATCAACATTTTTCATAAATGAAAAGATTGATACTGGTGATATTATAGATCAAAGAACTATAGAAATTGATATATCGGATAGTTACGGAGATTTATACTACAAATTAAAAAAGATTGGAGCTGATTTAGTCTATGATACAGTTAATAATATTATTGAGAATAAAATAAATTCTAAACCTCAAATAAATACTGCTAATTTAAATTCAGCAAATAAACTAAATAACGAAAACTGTAGAATAGACTGGTCTATGAATGCATCTAAAATATATAATAAGATTAGAGGACTTAGCCCATACCCTGGTGCAAATTGCCTCTTAGACCATGGAAATGAAAGCTTAAAGATTATTATTTATAGTTCTAAAATTGAAATAGAAAATCATCAATTAAATAGTGGTCAAATAATAATTGAAAGAAAACTAATAAAAATAGCAACTAATGATGGCTTTTTAATTCCAAAAGAATTAAAAGTTCAGGGTAAAAAAAGAATGAATATATCTGATTTGATGAACGGGTTTAAGTTTGATGTAAATTCAAAATTTATTTAATAATGACTCATTTAAAAAAAGGTGATATAATAGTTGCTGACCCGAGTATAGTTAATGATATTCAATTTAATAGGTCTATAATAGTTATTACTTCCAGTTCAATAGAAAACGAAATTGTTGGTTTAATAGTTAATAAAATTTTAGACTACAAACTTCATGATATTGTTCCTGAAATAAATATAGATTTTGATATTTGTGATGGAGGACCAGTAAACAAAGATAATCTATACTATATTCATAATAAAGGACATTTAATTCCTGAAAGTATTAAAATTAACCAAAAACTATTTTGGAGTGGTGATTTTGAAAAGATTATTGATTTAATCAACTCGAAAAAAATAACTGCTAAAGACATAAAATTTTGCTTAGGCTATACTGGATGGTCAGCTAAACAATTAATTAATGAAGTTAAACAAGATAGCTGGATTAAATGTACTAAAATTAAATATGAAGAAATTTTTACGAAGATGAGTAAATCATGGAAAAAATCCATGATTAATCTTGGAGGTGAATATACTATTTGGTCTAATGCCCCAGAAAATCTATCCCATAACTAATAGAGCAAGTTTCTTTGATATTAATGAAGTAGTTTGATCAGTAAAAACTTTTTTTCTAAACTTGCGGACAGACTGAATTCCATAATTTATATTTGAAATAAATAATTCATCTGATTTCTGTATATCAAAAACTGATAGAGATTTTTCAACAACAATAAAGCCTTCTATATCATTATTTATAATATCAATTATTTTTGATCTAATTACATTTCTATTACTCCCATCTTTTAATGGAGGGGTAAGAACTCTATCATTCATTACCATGAATATATTACCTTTTAAAGTCTCTGAAATAGTTTTAGAATTATTTAATACTACACAATCATTGAAATCATTTTCATGGCAATACCTTAATCCAATTCTTTGGATTAACTGATTATTAGTAGTAAGGTTTGACAATAGCCCTGTATTTTTAAAATAATCTTTAAAAACATCTAAAGTATATTTTTCAAAATTATTAATAGTATAATCAATATCGCAAGCATCATAAATATAATATTTTACAGAATTAGGATTTTTGTCACTGGGAACGTTGTTACAAATTAAAATTCTCATTAATATATTTTCATTTACAAAACCAGATTTTGTATATAAAAGCAAAAGTTGTTCTTCTAAAAATTCAGGAGTAAAAGACATGGGTATTTTAATTTTCAAAATCCTCATTGAGGACAAAAGATTAAAATAATGTTCTTCAAAAAATAGGGCTTTATTACGACTTACAATTATATTTTCAAAAATAAGGTCGCCAGAAATAAGACTATTATTAAATATAGAAATCAAAGCATCATCATTTGGATAAATATGTCCATTAATGTTTACCATAATTGCACTAAGATGAACCTAATATTTTTTTCAAATCAGATATTTGGTTTGTCCACAACATTTTAGACTCCTCCATTTCATCTTCTTCTGCAAAATCAGTTACAATGAGAGAAACATCTTTAGTGATATCATCAAATTGAATTCTAAATTCAAAATATGAATTGGATTGATCATCTTCGAGCCATTTAAAACGAATTTTTTCATTATTTTTTTTACTTAAAAGTTTTGCACTTTCTTCAACTCCATCCCAAATAAAAATAAAAACTTCACCTCTATAATTTACATTATCTGCGAACCATTCTGATAAACCAGATGGGGAAGATATATATTGAAAAAGAAGTTTTTCAGAGGCCTGAATAGGAAACTCAATTTCGTATTTAATTTTTTCGCTCATTTGTATAATATTATCAGATGTAATATATACATTAATTATGAAGTTTTATAATAAAAAAATATAAATATTAACTAAACAATTATTGTTCTATATAATTTTAATTTTATATTTGCACCACCTTAAACATGGCGAGATAGCTCAGACGGTTAGAGCGTCGGATTCATAACCCGGAGGTCCCGAGTTCAATTCTCGGTCTCGCTACTATTTTTCACTGAAATTTATTTCTTTAATATCTCAACTATTTTCTCAATAGAAAGTATTTGCTGACTACCATCAGACATTTTTTTCAAACAATAAGAAGAGCTATCTACTTCATTATCATCAACAATAATAACGTAAGGAACTGCAATATTATTTGCGTATTTCAATTGCTTTTTTAAACTAACGACATCAGGATAAAAGTCAGTGTTAATATTGTTTAATCTCAAGTGATCAACTCCTTTAAGAAGATAATTTAAATGCTTGTTATTGGTATTTGTAAATAAAACTGTTGCTTTTGTCTTATTTATTTTTGGAAATAAATTTAAAGTATCCATTACTATATAAATTCTATCTAATCCAAAACTTACTCCAATACCACTAACATCATTAAGACCAAATACTGAAGTTAAATCATCATATCTTCCACCTGCGGCAATTGATCCAATATTAACTTTATCACTAGCATTAACTTCGAAAATAGTACCGGTATAATAACTTAAGCCTCTTGCTAAAGAAGTATCAAGAACTAATTTAGTTTTACCCAGGTTCTTTAATGAAATAAGATTGTAAATTGAATTTAAATCTTGTACTCCCTCTAAACCAACAATACTTTTTTTAAATAAATTATTTAAAGAACTAATTGAATTAATGAAGTCATCTTTAATAGATAGGTAATTAACCAATATAGGTTTTAAAGAAGGATCTAAACCTAATTTTATAAGTTCACTAACTACTTTATCCTTACCAATTTTATCAGTTTTATCTAAAATTACAGTCAGTTCAATTAACTTGTCCTCAAGTTTTAAAACTTCACATAGACCAATGAGTATCTTTCTATGGTTAACTCTTATTTTACAATCAGGGATTTTCAAACTATTAAAAACATCTGAAAATAAATGAATAAAATCAACCTCCTGAAGTAAAGACTTTGATCCTATAACATCTGCATCACATTGCAAAAACTCTCTAAATCTTCCTTTTTGAGGTCTGTCTGCCCTCCATACTAATTGAATTTGATATCTCTTAAATGGTAAACTAATTTCATTTTGATTTTGAACAACATACCTTGCGAAAGGAATTGTGAGATCATACCTTAGAGCTTTATCTGAAATAGAGGATGAAATTAAACTAAGATTATCAGAAAGAAGTGTTGAATCATCAATATTTTTTTTAAAATTACCAGATTTTAATATTTTAAAAATAAGTCTATCTCCTTCATCTCCATATTTACCTAATAAAGTTTCAGTATTTTCAAAACTTGGAGTTTCAATTGGTGAAAATCCAAACTTATTAAAACTGTCTTTTATTGAACTGACAATAAAATCTCTTTTAAAAATTTGAGTTGAGTTAAAGTCTCTTGTTCCTTTAGATGTTAAGGCTTTCGATTTCATTACAGAAATATATACAATTATTAATTAATTTAATAACTAGGCAATAATTAATTCATCAAAATAATTAAATAATTCACCCTTGGTAATTATACCGCCTTTTTTTATTAAATCGAATATATCGGCAAGTTTATCATCAGAATAGTTTTTGTTTGAATTATATATTTTAACACTATCATCAAATAAATTATCTCTTAACCAAGAGAATCCATCATCAGTTGTGAAATCTACATCAGTATTTTCAGTATAAATTGCAATAAATTTCATTTGAGATTCACCAAAAGAAAATAAATAAATATGATTTTTTGAAATATTTTCTAAAAATCGTGTTTTACCTAAAACTTTAGTCCAAACAATATCACTAAAAAGATCTAATAGTCCTTCAGTTTTTCCGTCATTATTTTGTTTGAGAATATTCCAATCTTCATAAGTAATTGAATTTGAGGATAGAAAATCAATAAATTCTTTATGTAATTCAACGAATTGGTCCTTAGTTAATCTAGAATATTTCATAATCTGTAATAAAAAAAAACCCCAAGAAGTATTGAGGTTTTAAGTTTTAAGATAATAATTATTATTTACCCTCTGGAATAATTTCAAAAGGAAATTCAACACTAACTTCTCTGTGTAATCGAATGTTAGCAATAAATTTACCTAATTGTTTTATTGACCCACCAGGGATAATAATCTGCTTTTTATCAATTTCAAAACCACTAGCTTCTAGAGCCTTTTGAACGTCTATATTATTTATAGATCCAAATAATTTGACTCCTTGGCCAACTTTAGATTTAATTTTAACTTCTAAAGTTAATAATTTCTTTGATAATTTATTAGCATCATCTATAATTTTTTTCTCCTTAAAAGCTCTTTGTTTTAAATTTTCTGCAAGTACTTTTTTAGCTGATGATGTAGCTAAAACGGCAGAACCGTTTGGTATTAAAAAGTTTCTACCAAATCCATTTTTGACATTCACTAAGTCGTCTTTAAAACCGACTCCTTCAACATCTATTTTTAGTATTAGTTCCATATTATAAATATTTTTATTTCATTAAATCAGCTACGTAAGGCATAATTGCTAAATGTCTTGCTCTTTTAACAGCAACAGAAACCTTTCTTTGAAATTTCAAAGAAGTTCCAGTTAATCTTCTAGGTAAAAGTTTACCTTGCTCATTAACGAATTTTATTAAAAAATCTGGATCTTTATAGTCAATGTACTTAATACCAGACTTTTTAAATCTACAATATTTTTTTGCTTTGTTTGTATCTATTTGAAGTGGAGTAAGATATCTAATTTCTCCATCTTTTTTTCCTTTTGCTTGTTGTTCTAATGTAGCCATAGTTATGATTTTACTTTTAATTTTTCTCTTCTTCTTTCAGCCCAAGATATAGCATGCTTATCCATCTTTACAGTTAAGAAACGCATAAATCTTTCATCTCTTTTAAATTCTGTCTCAAGGGGGTTAACAACAGATCCATCTGATTGGTACTCAAACATATGGTAGAAGCCACTTTTTTTGTTTTGAATTGGGTAGGCTAATTTCTTGAGGCCCCAATTTTCAGTAAATATCATCTTTGCTCCTTTAGAGGTAAGAAAACTTTCGTATTTCTTCACTGTTTCCTTTATCTGATCTTCAGATAAAACGGGATTTAAGATGAAAACAGTTTCATAATGATTCATAAAAATTTATTTTTTTTGTTTATTAAACGGGTGCGAAAATAGTTATTTTATATCATATCTACAATTATTTAAACTTTTATTATTTAATAAAATAGTGTTTTAAAATCCACTGATATTTATTAATTTTAAAAAAACCCAATAAATGAACTGTATTGTAATTGATGAAAATATTGAAGACTTAAAAAGTCTAGTCACTAAAATTAATTTATTTCCGAGTTTAAATATGGTTGGACGATTTTCAAATTATATTGATGCAAAACTTCATGTAAATAAGAACCAAGTAGACATAATCATTGTTGAGATTAGCAAGGATCATGAAAGTTGTTTTAGTTTTTTAGACTCTTTAACAAAAAACATTAAAATTATATTTACTAGTCATGATACCCAATTTGCTTTTAGAGCATTTAATTACAACTGTATTGATTATCTAAAAAAACCAATATCTGAAGAGAGATTTAAAAAAGCAATAAACAAGCTAAATAATCTAAATCAAAAAAATAATGGCAATCATATTTATGTAAAAAGTAAACTAAAAAAGAAAAAAATATACCTAACTAATATTAAATGGATTGAAGCATTAGGTGATTACATAAAGTTGATTACAAACTCAGGAAATATAGTAATGCTATCATCTTTAAAATCCTTCGAAAAAGAATTACCAAAAGATAAATTTATGAGAATACATAAGTCCTATATTGTTAATTTGGAGAAAATTGAGACTTATGATAGTAAATATGTATTTATTGATTCAGAAAAAATACCACTTAGTAGAAATAAAAAAATTGAATTAGATTCAGCCTTAACTTCAAAAAATAATCAATAGCTGTCAACATTTATAATAACCTGAACAGATCTAAATTTTGCTATACTACTTAGTGATTTTTTAGATTTTATTATAATATTTTTAGTTTGATTTAAAGATTGGTTTTTTTGAATTTTTATTAATATATTTTTCTGAAATTTATTTCTAACTCTAATTATGTGAGGGAATTCTGGGCCTAAAATATTTTTTTTAAAAAATTGTCTTAGATATTTACCTAACCAATCTGAAGATTCATTAATTATTGAATAGTCTTTATGCTTAAGAGTTATTTTTATCAGTTTACAATTTGGAGGATAATTATACTTAACTCTATCTAAAATCTCTTCTTCAAACATGGAAATATAATCATCATTTATTATATTTTGTAAAATTTTATGTTTCGGATTGTAGGTCTGAAGACAAACTTTTCCTCTTTCAGATGACCTACCTGCCCTACCTGAAACTTGCTGAATTAGCTGAAAACTTCTTTCGTAGGCTCTAAAATCAGGAAAATTTAAAGAATTATCTGCATTTAAAATACCAACTAGCTTCACATTTTTAAAATCTAAACCTTTTGTGATCATCTGAGTTCCAATCAGAATATCAATTTTTTGATTTTCAAAATCTGAAATTAACCTTTCGAAACTATTTTTCTTTCTAGTTGTGTCATAATCTAACCTTTTCACTCTATAGTTTGGAAATAAAGCCTTAACCTCCTCCTCTACCTGTTCAGTACCGAAACCAACGCTAATAATATTATTAGAGTTACAGGATTTACAATTATTAATTAAAGGAATACCATAGCCACAATAATGACATTTTAAAGAATTAGTATTTAAATGATAAGTTAAACTTACATCACAATTTATACATGTTGGAGAAGCCCCACAATCCTCACACTCAACTATTGGAGAAAAACCCCTTCTATTTTGGTATAAAATAACTTGTTTGTGATTACTTACAGTATTAAAAATTTCACTTATTAAGGAATCACTAAAATGACCATTCATTAATTTTTTAGCATATTTCATTTTCAAATCAATCAACTCAATAACAGGCATTAAAACATTATTATACCTATTTTTAAGTTCAACAAGATCATACTTGTTTAATACAACTGCATTATTATAAGACTCAACACTAGGAGTTGCAGAACCCAATAAAATATTAGATTTAAAAATTCTTGACAAAACTAATGATGCATCTCTAGCATGATATCTAGGAGCAGGCTCTTGCTGTTTATAAGACTGCTCGTGCTCTTCATCGACTATTATTAGTTTAAGGCTCTTAAAAGGTATAAGTAGTGAAGATCTAGCACCTATTATAAGTTGACAAGATTCATTAGCAGAAATCTTATTCCAAACTTCAACCCTTTGATTTATAGAATAACCAGAATGATAAACCAACACTTTATCTCCGAAAAAATTAGCTAATCTTTTTACAACCTGTGTGGTCAATGCAATTTCAGGGACCAAATAAAGAACTTGATTTTTATTAATTAATGCCTTTTGAATTAATTTAATATAGACTTCAGTCTTACCAGAAGATGTAACTCCGTGAAACAAAACTGGATTATTCTTTTTAAAAGACAATAGAATTTTTTCAAAAGCCTTTTCTTGACTCTGACTTAAATTGTTAATTGGAGATGTATTTGATGGTAAATTGTTAAAACGATTAATTTCAACAAAATGTTCTTTCAAAATTTTCTTATCAATCAATTGTTTGATTATACTTGAACTAACATCTAATTTCTTTTTTAAATCTTCAACTGAAATAGACTCTTTTAAATTTAATTTTACAAGATTTAAATACAAAGACAATTGTTTAGGTGATCGCTTTAGTTTTACTTTAATTTCAGAAACAGAAAAAGTGCCCTTATTTAAAGAATTAATTTCTACAAATCTTTTTAATTTTGGTTTGTACTTAGAATATAGCTTTTCATCAATTTGTATAATCTGTTTATCGTTTAAAGATTGTATGATTTTAAATACATTTTTTTTATTTAAAATTTCAGATATTTCATGAATTGACAATTCTAGTCCCTTTAATAAAGCTTCATAAATTAAAAATTCATCATCACTTAACTCATTGTGATTAAATTCTGTTTTTTTATTTAAACTAATTATAGTTTCACTCTCTATAAGTAAAACTGATGGAATGGAAGCTTTCATCACCTCGCCAATGCCACACATGTAATAATTAGACATCCAATCCCAAAAACTTAATTGATTTTGATTAACGATAGGAGTTTCGTCAATAATCTGATGAATAGGTTTGACATCATAAGATAACGGCCTCTGATTATGTAAACTAGAGACGATTCCAGTAATAATTCTACTTTTACCAAACGGAACAGACACTCTAGATCCTGGTTTAATAAAATCAAATTCACTTTCTGTAATTTCGTAGCAAAATAGCTGGTCAATAGGGATTGGTAATATAACGTCTACGTAAAAGTTCATTTTAAATACTTAAAATAACATTGATTTATCTACAGTTTTTATTAAAATATTTAAATTTGTATCAAGAAATATCACTAAGAATTTATCAAAGAAAACATACAATACACTAAAAAATAATATATTTATAAAAATACAATTAAATTTTATTAATGAACATAAAACTAGTAGTTATTGGAGAGACAAATAATAAGAATTTAAAAGCACTTACAGACCAGTATATTAATAAACTAAAACACTACATTACATTTGACTTAATTATTATTAAGGATCAAAAAAAAAAATTACCAGAAAGTATTCAAATTAAAAAAGAAGGAGAAAAAATATTATCCATTTTAAAAAAAAATGAATTTATCATACTACTAGATGAAAATGGGGAACACAAATCATCTGTTGGATTTTCTAAGTTCATACAAAAGAAATTAAATTCGGGAATGAAAAATATCACTTTCATAGTAGGTGGACCCTATGGTTTTTCAAGTGAAATAAAATCTATATCAAATTATCAATTATCATTATCTAAAATGACATTTTCTCATGAGATGATTAGACTGTTTTTTACAGAACAACTCTATAGAGCTTTTAGTATTCTTAAGAATGAACCTTATCATCACCAATAATTATGAAACTAATTTTCGCTACTAACAACGACGACAAAATAATTGAAGTCCAAGCATTATTAAATAAAAAATTTGAAATACAAAGTTTAAAGGACATCAATTGCTTTGATGAAATAGTTGAAAACAAAAATACTATTGAAGGAAATGCTATACTAAAAGCTGAATATATACATGAAAAATTTAAAGTTGATTGTTTTGCTGATGATACTGGTCTTGAAGTTGAGTCACTTGATGGTTTGCCTGGGGTGATGTCAAAAAGATTTTCAGGATTAGATTATAGCGCTGAAAAAAACATTAGTAAACTCTTAATTATGATGAAGTCTGCATCAAATAGAAAAGCCAGATTCAAGACTGTAATAGCACTAATTTTAAATGGTGAATTATCAGTCTTTACTGGTATTTGTGAAGGGGAAATAGTTTTTACTAAAAAAGGATCAAAAGGATTTGGATATGACCCAATTTTTAAACCCATAGGTCATGAATTTACTTTTGCAGAAATGGATATGGAGATGAAAAACACAATTGGTCACAGAGCAAAAGCTATGAATAAATTAATAGAATTTCTTAGCAAAAAATAATATCCATTAATTAACACTATATTTGCACCTTTAAATCCTTAATCGATAAGGTAGTGTTTCAGAGGTCTCAGTTTAAGTATGTCGATAACAACTTCGTTAACACATTATATAAATCGAATATTTAAACAAAATTATGAGTGAATTCAAAAAAATTGGATTAGAAGAAAATTTATTACTTGCTGTTGAAAAAATGGGGTTTGAAGCTCCTAGTGAAGTTCAAAGTAAAACAGTCCCTGTTCTTTTAGAAAAAGATACAGACTTAGTAGCCTTAGCTCAAACTGGAACTGGTAAAACAGCTGCATTTGGATTTCCAATGATCCAAAAAATTGATATCAACAGTAAAAAAACTCAAGGACTTATTTTATCGCCTACCAGAGAATTGTGTTTACAAATCACTAATGAATTAATGCAATATGGGCAGTTTTATAAAGGATTGAACATAACAGCTATTTATGGTGGTGCAAGTATAACTGACCAAGCTAGGTCAGTAAAGAAAGGAAGCCAAATAATTGTTGCTACACCAGGTAGAATGAAAGATATGATAAACAGAAATCTGGTGAATATTTCTGAAATAAAATACAGTGTTTTAGATGAAGCTGACGAAATGTTAAACATGGGTTTCTATGAAGACATTACTGATATTCTCTCTTTTACCCCAAAAGAAAAAAACACATGGCTATTTTCTGCAACTATGCCTAAAGAAGTTTCTAATATTGCTAGAAAATTTATGAGTAGTCCTGTTGAAATCACTGTGGGTACTAAAAATGTTGGTAGCGATCAAGTATCTCATGAATATTACTTAGTTAATTCAAGAGATAGATATGCTGCTCTCAAAAGATTAGTTGACGCTAACCCTCAGATATTTTCTGTAGTGTTTTGTAGAACTAAGAGAGACACACAAAAAGTGGCAGAAAAGCTTATTGAAGATGGATATAACGCTGGAGCTTTACATGGTGACTTGAGTCAAAGTCAAAGAGACTTAGTAATGAAGTCCTTTAGGAATAAACAAATCCAATTTTTGGTAGCTACTGATGTAGCTGCCAGAGGAATCGACGTAGACAACATTACTCATGTTATTAATTACCAATTACCTGATGAGATAGAAACCTACACACATAGAAGTGGAAGAACTGGTAGAGCAGGAAAAACTGGTATATCCCTTGTTATTGTTTCTAAAAGTGAATTAAGAAAAATTGGTCATATTCAAAAGAAAATAAAAAAAGAATTTATAAAGAAAGATATCCCTAGTAGCGAGGAAATTTGTAAAATTCAACTATTTACATTAGCCAACAAGGTAAATAAAACGGAGGTAAATAATAATATCGACGAATATATTGAGGAAATTAATAATTTATTCAAAAAGACTAAAAAAGCTGATCTTATCAAAAAGTTCTTTTCCGTTGAATTCAATAGATATTTTGATTATTATCAGAAATCTAAAAATTTAAACGTTGAGGGTGGAAATCAACACAGTTACTCTGATTTTTCAGATTCCGACGAATCTAATTCAACAAGATATTTTATTAACATTGGTCAAAAAGATGGCTACGACTGGATGAGTCTTAAAGATTTTCTTAAAGATGTTCTTGAACTTGGAAAAGACGACGTATTTAAAGTAGATGTGAAAGAAAGTTTTTCATTTTTTAATACTGAAGAAGTTCACAAAGAAAAAATACTTGCATTTTTTACTGATTTTAAAGAAAACGGTCGATTTGTAAACGTTGAAATTTCAAAAGATATAAAAAGAAATCGTGGTAAAGGAAGATCAAATAGAGGGGATAGACGCGATGGAAATAGAGGATTTAAAAAATCCAATTCAAGAAGATCTGACTCAAGAAATTCCGAAAGAAGTTCTAGAAGAAGAAATAGGTCAAATGAATCAGACAGGGGTTCAAGAAATTCTAGTTTTGGTGGATCTGACAGAGCAAGTAATTCTAAAAGATCTAGCTCAAGAGAGTCTGAAAATAATTCAAGCTCTAGAAGGTCTAAGTCAAATAATTCTGATAGCTATTCTAGACCTAGGAAAAGTAGAAGAAAATAGCATATGTTAAATCATAGTTAAGTTGGTGATATTTAATATATATAATTAGTTTAGTTTACTATATTTATTATTAAATGATTAAAAAAATAATATTTAGTTTCCTATTTATCATAAGCAGTTTTTGTTTCTCTCAAGAAATAACTACTGTTAAAGGTGCTATTATAAATGCTAATAATAATACTCCTTTAGAAAATGTTAATATTGTTAACTTAACTCAAGTTATAGGAACATCCACCAATAAAAAGGGAGAGTTTTCAATTGATGTAAAAGCAAATGATACACTTCATTTCTCTTACTTAGGATTTAAATCTTTAAAAATTAAGGTTACCAATGATTGGATTAAGTTTGGTTCCGAAACTACAATTGAATTAACAGAACTAGCACTTGCCTTAGAAGAAGTAGTTGTAAGTCAAATAAAGCTAACTGGATATTTAGAGGTAGACATTAAGCAAGTTCCTATAAACAATAATTTTAGATACAGCATTTCTGGATTACCAAATGTAGGTTATGAATCTAAAGTTAGACCTGCCAGCGCAGTAACTCAAGCTTTAAATGCGATTTTCAATCCATTAGATTTTTTACATAAAGTATTTGGAAAAGAGCCAAATCAGCTAAGAAAGTTAAGAAAAATGAAAAAAGATGATCAAATTAGAGACATCTTATCTAATAGATTTGACAGAGAAATGTTAATGGTTCTATTACAACTAGAAAAAGCAGATTTAGAGCTCCTCATTAGTGAATGTAATTATTCAGAAGAGTTTATAAGAAAAGCGAATGACTTACAATTATTAGATGCAATCAGCGAATGTTATGAGGAATACAAGGTTTTAAATAAAACTGTGAAATATTAAGCATTTGCTGCTTTAACTTGTTCATAAAACTTAGCATATACAACATACTGATATGGAATTAACCATAAAAACCCAATTCCTAAGGTGAGTAAGCATAATATTCCAAGTACAAATAATCTTAATCCAATTTTAAAATATTGCCATTTGTAGCCATTCATCATATCCTTACTTTTAACAACCGCACTATATGAATCCATTGATGGATTCTCTGCTAAAATAAACCAGGTTTGTGAAAGAGCTAATGCAACAATTATTCCTGGAATAATAAGTAATATAAATCCTATAAAAGCAAAAACAAAAACTAATAAGTATGCAAGTATTGAATTACCTAAATTGTTATTAAAACTAAAGAATAAATCATCAGTCTTAGCTTCTTGATCTCTAGATATTTTTAAAGCAAAAAAAGCAGCACCTACAGCTAATGGGCCTGCAATAACTATTCCTATAATTTGTCCAGCATAGGGAATTAAAGAAGCACCCATAGAAATTAAAATAAGAATTAAAAATGTGCCTATGGCAAGTGGCCATTTACCTGTTAGTGATACTCTTGCATCACTCATTATTTGAGAATTAGTTGTCATAACAGTAATTTTTCTAAAAATACATTTATAAAATAGCTTATCCAAAATTAAATGAAATAACTATATTTGTAAATTATTTCAATTTAAAAAGAGTATGTCAAAATTTTCACTCAATGCCATATCACCTATCGATGGTAGATATCAAAATAAAGTTTCTCAATTATCTGACTACTTTTCAGAACATGGACTTATAAAAAATAGAGTTATTGTTGAAGTAGAATATTTCATTTCTTTATGTGAAATTCCCCTACCTCAACTACAAAATTTTGACAAATCTTTCTTTATTAAATTAAGAGATATATACATGAGTTTTTCTTTAGAAGACTCAACTAACATAAAAGAAATTGAAAAAACTACAAACCATGATGTCAAAGCTGTTGAGTATTTTTTAAAAAATAAATTTGATAGTTTAAATCTCTCTAAATATAAAGAATTTATCCACTTCGGATTAACTTCTCAAGATATAAACAATACCGCAATTCCCTTGAGTTTAAAAGAGGCTATTGAAGATGTGTATTTAATTGAAATTTCAAATCTTATTAACAAGCTTGATGAATTAAAAATGCAATGGAAAAATATTCCTATGCTTGCTAGAACTCATGGACAAGCAGCTTCACCAACTAAGCTTGGTAAAGAAATAGAAGTTTTTATATCTAGATTAGAACAACAATTAAATTTACTAAAACTAATACCAAATTCTACAAAATTTGGAGGAGCTACAGGTAATTTTAATGCTCATTACCTTGCCTACCCAAAAATAGATTGGGTAAGTTTTGCTAAAAATTTTACAGAAAAAAGATTAGGCCTTGATTATTCATTTCCAACGACTCAAATTGAGCATTATGATAATATGGCTGCAACTTTTGATAATTTGAGTAGAATAAATACCATACTAATTGATTTAAACAGAGATTTTTGGACCTATATATCAATGGATTACTTTAAACAGTTAATCAAAAAAGGGGAAATTGGAAGCTCAGCTATGCCCCACAAAGTAAATCCTATTGATTTTGAAAATAGCGAAGGGAATTTAGGTATTGCTAATGCAATTTTTAATCATCTTTCTAATAAACTACCAATTTCTAGACTTCAAAGAGATTTAACTGATAGTACTGTTTTAAGAAATATAGGAGTTCCTGTAGCCCATTCAATAATTGCGTTCAAATCAACACTTAAAGGTCTAAATAAGCTTATACTTAACAACGAAAAAATAAATTCAGACCTAGAAGATAACTGGGCTGTAATTGCAGAAGCTATTCAAACAATTTTAAGAAGAGAAAATTATCCAAACCCTTATGAAACTTTGAAAAATTTAACTAGGACTAACGAAAAAATTAACAAGGAATCCATTAGAAGTTTTATAGAAACCTTAAGTGTTAGTAAATCTATTAAAGATGAGTTAAGATCTTTAACTCCTCAAAACTATACAGGTATTTAGCGGATTTTTTTTAAAAAGTCTTTTCCCGGAACATTTAATTCACTTGCAACACTAGCTATTTGCTCAAGATCAATTTCTCCTCTTATCTGCAAATAAATTGTTTTAAATGAACCCTCTTTTTTTACAATCATAGATAATTCTTCAATTATAGAATCTTCATTTTCTAAGGTATAAATATTAACCTCATATTTATTTTCATCAAATTGAATTAATTGAATCAATTCAGAATTTAATATATAATCATTAAATGATGATTCAATCTTAGATGATCCCGATAAACTATCACTAGAATAAGCAATAATACTAGTTAACTTTTTAAGCTGATCTGAAAGCTGTTGTAATCCATTATCTCCAAATGATATTTTGATTTTAGACATTAAATCAAATACATTTGAACCAATCTTAAATTCAGTAATATCTTTAGTTGAACTTAGTTTAAATTCAGACTGAGAAAACAAACTAAAATTGAATATTAAAAAGAATATTGTTATATTAAATTTCATAGTTGTAAAATTAGTTGAAAAAATGAAAAACGTAATAAAATTTCCTTTTAAATTTATATTAATTTCTATTGTTGTTTTAACGACATATGCTTGCTATGAGGATCTAGATGACAATGGTGCATTTACGAATGAAATAAATGATTTTGTTTGGAAAGGTATGAACGCTGCATATCTATATAAAGATAATATTGAAGATCTTTTAAATAATAGATTTACAAGTGATAGTGATTATTTAGATTATTTGAATTTATTTGAAACTCCCGAAGTTTTATTTGAAAACTTAATTTTTAATAGAGAAACTATTGATAAGCATAGTATAATAGTTGATGACTATGTTGAATTACAACAGTATTTTCAAGGGTTTTCTACAAGTAATGGCATGGAGTATGGACTTCGCTATTTTCCTGGAAGCAACTTTGACGTCTATGGATATGTTAGATATGTTCATCCCGGGTCTGTTGCAGATGAAAACAATATTAAAAGAGGTGATATTTTCTTTGAAATTAACAACACTATTTTAAACCTTGATAACTATTCTTCATTACTATCTATGGATAATTATACTGTAAATTTTGCAGATTACTTTAACAATAATACACCAGAAATTATTGATGACACAATAGTAAACAATGATATTATTATTGATCTTTACAAAGTATCATTAGAAAAAAATCCAATCTTCCACTCAGATATTATTGAAAACTCAAATGGTAAATCTGGATATATTTTATATAATCAGTTTACTTCCACTTTTGATGATGAATTATCTAACGTTTTTGCAAACTTTAAGTCTAATAATATTGATAATCTTATTTTAGATTTAAGATACAATTCTGGTGGATCCATTAATTCTGCAATTTTAATTTCAAGTTTAATAACTGGACAATTTACTAACGATATTTTTAGCACAGAACAATGGAATAATGAAATTCAAAATTATTGGCTCGATAATGATCCTGAATATTTAATAAATAGATTTATTGACAACCCAAACAGTTTAAATTTGAATAAAGTAATAATAATCACGTCAGGAAGTTCAGCTTCTGCGAGTGAATTAGTTATTAATTGTTTAAAGCCATACATTGATGTCATCCAAGTTGGAACTACAACATATGGTAAATACCAGGCGTCTGTTACTCTATATGATTCTCCTGATTTTTCATTAAACGGAGTTAATCCATCTCATAATTATGCATTACAACCCTTGGTGCTAAAAACACTTAACTATCTTGGTGAAACTGATTATTACAATGGATTAGATCCTGATATTATAGCTTATGAAGACTCATCAAATCTGGGAATTATTGGAGATCTTGATGAGCCTTTACTATCGATAGCATTAGATCAAATAACCTTAGGAAAAAATTTGAACAATTTTACAGAAGTATTAGATTTAATTGGTGACAGTAGTGAATTAGATGTTTTAAATAAAGAGATGTACCATTTTATTGATAATTATAGTAAATTTGACGACTCATATGAAAGAAAAAAATAAAAGAATACTATTAATAACTGTATTTATAGTCATTGCTGCACTTATGAGGTTAATTCCACATCCTCCAAATTTTGTACCGATCACGGCTATTGCAATTTTTGCTGGTATTAAATTCAAAAATATTAAGCTTGCTTATTTAATTCCTATTTCTGTAATGTTAATATCTGACTTTTTTATTGGCTTCAGTTATATTTCAATATTTGTTTATTTGGCATTTATATTAATAACTACTTATAGCTTTATTGTTAAAAGTTATCATATTAAAAATATTCTTTTAAGTAGCTTAATGTTTTTTATAGTTACAAACTTTGGTGTATGGTTACTTGGAGGCTATACTTACAGCCTTGAAGGGTTAATTTTGTGTTATACAATGGCTATACCTTTTTTCACTAATTCAATACTTGCAGATCTGTTTTTTTCCGGAATACTTTATTTTGGGTTTAAAAAAATTGAAGAAAAATATTTAATTCTTCAATAATCAATCTTCTAGTAAAGGTTTGTCAAGCTCGTTACTATCGTAATCTAATTTTGAGTTTCCTGAACTAACTTTTAAAATATCTTTATCAATTTTCTTAAATTCTTTCGAACTATTGTTATAATGATTAACCACAGTACCGATTGTATTACCGAGTTTCTCATGGTAAGATTTATACGAATTCAAATGATTAGACAACTTATCTACATTATGTAAAATATCTTGAATTGACTTTTCTACCTTCAAGTTATGTAAAGCTTTGACTGTTATTTGAAGCATTGGAAATAAGCTCATAGGAGATACTATCATTACTTTTTTAGAATAGGCATAAGAAACTAAATCTTTTGAATTAATTTGAAGTGTCCCTACCCTACTGTTTAATAAATCTTGATATAATCCATCAGCTGGTATAAACATGTAGGCGTAGTCAGTAGTTTTTTCGTTAGGCCTAATATATTTTGATGTTTCATCTATTCTGTTTTTAATATCAGATTTAAACTTTTTTTCAAGAATATCTATTTCAGGTTTGTCATTACTTTCAATCATTTTATTATAATTATCGAGCGAAAATTTTGCATCGACTGGAATAATATAATCTCCAACTTTTACAATTGCATCTACGGCTTCTCCATTTTTAAAACTGTATTGCATTTGAAATAGACCAGGAGGTAATACATTGGCTAGTAGATTTTCTAACTGAATCTCACCTAAGATTCCTCTTTGTTTTTGATTACCTAGAATTTTTTCAAGGGTTTTCATTTGATTTGCAAAACTTAAAACCTGTTCGTTAGTACCTTTTATTTTTTCAAGCTCAATAGTAACGTCTTTAATTACCTTATTGGATTCTTTAAATTGATCAGATATATTTTGAGAAGATGTTTTATGAAAATCATTAATTTGTTTATTGATATCTTTTAACTTTCCCTCTATCTCAATTCTCCCCTCTTTGGCATTAGCACTAACTTCTTTTCTTATTTCTTGAATATGAGTAGTAATTGTGTTTGAGAATTGAGCTAAATCATTATTTGAAGAGTTATCATTTTTTTTATTAAATATTAAATAAAATAAAAAACCAATTACTAAAATCAATAAAACAATTATATATTCCATTTTTTTAAATAAAAAGTGAATTAAATTTAGTAATAAATATTTAAGTAAATAATTATTTACTTAAATACATTTTCCTTCTTGAGTAAATCTCGTAAAACTGATCGTCTTTTAAATTATCAATAAACAAAATACTTTCGCCTGTACTTTTCATTTCAGGTCCTAAGTTTTTATTTACATTTGGAAATTTATTAAATGAAAATACAGGTTCCTTTATTGCGAAACCTTTTAAATCAGGTTGGTAATTAATATCAGCTACCTTTAGGGCACCTAACATCACTTTAGTTGCATAATTAACATAGGGTTGTTTATATGCTTTAGCTATAAAAGGAACTGTCCTAGAGGCTCTAGGATTAGCTTCAATTATATAAACCACCTCATCTTTTATTGCGAACTGTATGTTAATTAGACCTACGGTATTTAATGCTAGAGCAATTTTTTTAGTATGCTCTTTAATTTGATCCATTACAAGTTTTCCTAAATTAAATGGAGGTAAAGTTGCATTAGAATCTCCAGAATGAATACCACATGGCTCAATATGCTCCATGATGCCAATAATTAGTACATCCTTTCCATCACAAATTGCGTCAGCCTCAGCCTCAATTGCTCCATCTAAATAATGATCTAATAAAAGTTTATTATCAGGCATTGATCTAAGTAGATTGACAACATGCTCTTCAAGCTCTTCTGGATTAATCACAATCTTCATTCCTTGTCCACCTAAAACATAAGAAGGTCTTACTAATATTGGAAAGTCTAGCTTCTGAGCGACTACTAAAGCTTCTTCAGCTGTTGTTGCAGTATCAAATTCAGGATAAGGAATATTATTATCTTTTAATAATGTAGAAAATAATCCTCTATCCTCTGCCAAATCTAAAGATTTATAAGTAGTACCTATAATTTTAATTCCGTAGCGTTCTAATTTTTCAGCTAATTTTAAGGCCGTTTGTCCACCTAACTGTACAATAACTCCTTCAGGTTTTTCATGCTTAATAATATCATAAATATGCTCCCAAAAAACAGGTTCAAAATATAATTTGTCTGCAGTGTCAAAATCAGTAGAGACAGTTTCTGGATTACAGTTAATCATAATAGTTTCATAACCAGCTTCTGCACTTGCTAAAACTCCATGAACACAACAATAATCAAATTCAATTCCTTGACCAATTCTATTTGGACCAGACCCTAAGACTATAACCTTCTTTTTGTCTGAGACAACGCTTTCATTATCAGAATAAGCATCTTTATTTTCAATCTTTACCTGACTTTCAAAAGTAGAATAATAATAAGGAGTTTTAGCTCTAAATTCTGCAGCACATGTATCAACAAGCTTATAAACTCTATTAATATCCATTTCTTGACGCTTATTATACACTTGACTCTCTAAACATTTTAAAATGTGTGCTATTTGTCTATCTCCATATCCTTTTTGTTTAGCTTCTAATAATAATTCTTTTTCAATAGTATCAATTGTGAAGTTAGATATCTGTTTTTGTAAATGGTATAGCTCTTCATATTGTCTTAAAAACCACATGTCAATTTTAGTAATATCATGAATTCTACTTAATGGAATACCCATTTGAATAGCGTCAAATATCACAAATACTCTATCCCATGATGGATTTGACAACTTACTAATAATTAAGTCATAATCTTTATATCCCTTTCCATCAGCACCTAAACCATTTCTTTTGATTTCTAATGATTGGGTAGCCTTATGCAAGGCTTCTTGAAATGATCTTCCAATACCCATTACTTCACCAACTGACTTCATTTGCAATCCTAAAGTCCTATCACTACCTTCAAATTTATCAAAATTCCATCTTGGTATTTTAACTATGACATAATCTAGTGTAGGTTCAAATAAAGCAGATGTTGATTTAGTTATTTGGTTATTTAGTTCATCTAAATTATAACCGATTGCCAGTTTTGCTGCTACCTTAGCTATAGGATAACCAGTTGCTTTACTAGCTAAGGCTGAAGATCTAGAAACCCTAGGATTTATTTCAATTGCTATTATGTCTTCATTTGTATCTGGACTTATAGCAAATTGAACATTACACCCTCCAGCAAAATCTCCAATACTTCTCATCATATGAATAGCCATATCTCTCATTTTTTGATATGTAGCATCACTTAATGTCATAGCTGGAGCTACTGTAATTGAGTCTCCAGTATGTATTCCCATAGGGTCCATATTTTCTATGGAACAAATTATCACAACGTTGTTATTTGAATCTCTTAAAAGTTCTAATTCATACTCTTTCCACCCAATTAAAGCTTTATCAATCATCACTTCGTGAATTGGTGAAATCTCTAAACCTCTTGTTAGTAGTTCATCAAAATCATCTTCTTTGTACACAATTGAAGCACCTGCACCACCTAATGTATAAGACGCTCTAATTACCAAGGGAAAGCCATATTCTTGAGCTATTTCCTTTCCTTTGAGGTAAGAATTTGCAGTAGATTGTGGAGCCATAGGAATTCCTATATCTAACATTAAATTCCTAAATTGTTCTCTATCCTCAGTTATATTAATTGCCTGGATATCAACACCAATAATTTCTACATTGAAATCTTCCCAAATTCCTTTTTCATCTGCTTCAATACATAAATTTAGAGCAGTTTGACCACCCATAGTAGGAAGTACTGCGTCTATTTGTGGATGTTCTTTTAAAATTTTTATTATTGATGATGATGTTAATGGTAACAAGTAAACATGATCTGCCATTGAAGGGTCAGTCATTATAGTTGCTGGATTAGAATTTATTAATATAGTTTCTATACCATCTTCATGTAAAGATCTCAAAGCTTGAGTTCCTGAATAATCAAATTCACAGGCTTGACCAATGATGATTGGACCTGAACCAATTATAAGAATTGACTTTAAATTGTTGTTTTTTGGCATTAATTATGAATTAAATTTAACCTATTTTCAAAAATAGCTATCAAAAAGATAAAAAAAAAGGCATTGCTAATAGCAACACCTTTAATATATTAACAATTGTTAATCATTATTTTTTGTGACGAATTTCAGACGATACTGAAAGTTTTTTTCTACCCTTTGCTCTTCTTCTGGCTAAGACTTTTCTCCCACTAACAGAAGCCATTCTTTCCATAAAACCGTGTTTATTTCTTCTTTTTCTTTTAGAAGGCTGAAATGTTCTTTTTGGCATGTCTTGATTTTTTTATTTAAACTAATATTAAAGTTCTTAATTACATTAAAAACTGCGGGCAAATATACAAAGAGTTTTTGCTTTGACAAATCTAAAAATTAAAAAAATTATTAATTGTTTTTATTAACTTTGTACATCTAAAAAAAAAATAGAATAAATGTTTAATAAATATATTAAAATCTTTTTTGGTGTTGGCGCATTAGCATATTCAACTTATGAATTTAGTGAAGGGTATATTGGAGCAGGAATTATGTATATTCTTCTAGCTTCAATATTCATATTTCTTTTCTTTAAAAACGAAATGATATTGTTAGCATTTTTTCAGTTAAGGAAGCAAAACTTTGAAGGCGCTAACAAATGGCTTTCTAAAATCAAAAATCCAAAATCTTCACTAACAATAAAACAACAAGGATATTACAATTATCTGAAAGGGATTATGGTTTCTCAAACCAACATGAACGAAGCTGAAAAATACTTCAAAAAAGCTATTAGTTTTGGATTAAGTATGGATCATGATTTAGCTATGGCAAAATTAAATCTAGCAGGTATAGCATTTAGTAAAAGAAGGAAAATTGAAGCTCAAAAGTTATTAAGTGAAGCTCAGAAACTTGATAAAAGAAATATGCTAGCTGATCAAGTAAAAATGATGAAAGCACAAATGAAGAAAGGTCAAATGCCTAATCAGCATTATGGTGGTCAAAGATCCCAAAGAAGGTAATTTTTAATTAATTAAGATTAAACTTTTTTTTCCTCGATTAACAGAGTCAAGTTTTTGTTTAACCATCGATACTTTGTTAGTATCAATGCATGTGTTGCTCCAGGAACTATTATACAGTCTTTGATTAAGCTGATTGGGAATGTCAAATCTCTATCACCATGTATGTGAATCACTTCTTGCAAGGGCTTTTCTTGTTTCCAATTTAATATCTCACGAATCGCCCACTTTAAGTAATTTTCATCTCTTACTGACAAGTATTTATCAATTAAATCTAGCTTTTTATAAATTTTATTAATTTTTAATGATTTAGATATATTAAAAACATCATCAAATAATTTTAGAGGAAAGTAATTATATAGTTTTAAAAACTTTGCAGATTTCATGTATAGAGGTAACTCACGGTTAGATTTTATACTAGAAATTATAATTACTTTTTCAACATCAATTAGTTTACTGATTTCTTGAACGATTAAACCACCAAAAGAGACACCAATAAGAATTGGATTCTCATGTTTAATAAAATCCAAAAATCTTTTAGAATAGTTTTCAATACTCTCATTTAAAACTGGTTTCGTCCATTTCAAGAAGTGAATTTCATATTTTTCATCAGAAAACTTAATCCTTTTAAAGATAAGAGGGTTTGCTGACATTCCTGGCATAAGGTATATATGTTTCGTTCTCAATACTTTAATGTTTGTAAAATTCCTAAAGCGAATTTATTTTTTGTAATTTTGTAGAAATATTTTTCTTAATTTTTCAATTAAAATCATATTGCATGGCATTAACTGATAATACTTTTTTACGACAATATGAGCTAAAAGTTAATAATGAATTAGCGATAATTGAATATTCACTCCAAGATAGAAAAATTTTCTTAACAAAACTTATTATACCAGAATCAGTAATTGAAAATACATTTACTGAAGAATTTTTGATTTTAGTTCTTGAAGATATTAGAGGCAGAGAAATAAGTGTAGTTCCAACTGCACCCACTATAGCTAAATTTATTAGAAAAAACAGAAAATATAAAAGAATGCTTCCTGTAGGAATTAGAATTTAAGCTAATTCAAACATTTTAAATTTAACTCTTACAAATCCTTCATTATCAATTGACTCTAAGTCTACATGATGTAGTGTGTTTACAAGTTTAGGATTCCAAGGATAACGTATTTTTACATAGTTATCAGTGAAACCATGTATATACCCTTTCTTATTTTCTGACTCAAATAAAACTTTTTTACGCTTACCCAATTGAGACTCATAAAACATTCTTCTCTTCTTAAGTGAAAGAGATCTAAGGATTTTACTTCTTTTTGATCTTATTGAATTTGGAACTATATCAGAAAATTCACTAGCTAATGTATTGTCTCTTTCAGAATAACTAAATACATGTAAATAAGAAATGTCTAAAGAATTTAAAAAATCAAAAGTATCCCTAAAATATTCTTCAGTCTCACCAGGAAATCCAACAATAACATCCACTCCAATACAGGCATCCGGCATTAAATTTTTTATAAAATTTACTCTGTCAACGTATAAATCTCTAAGATATCTTCGCTTCATAAATTTTAAAATTTCATTATTTCCACTTTGAAGAGGTATATGAAAATGAGGGACAAATAAATTACTTTTTGAAACAAATGAAATTATTTCATTTTTAAGTAAATTAGGTTCAATAGAAGAAATTCTAATTCTATCAATTGAAGAGGTTTTATCTAAACTTTCTATTAAATCCAAAAAAGTACTTTCATGTTTTTTGTTTCCAAACTCTCCTTTTCCGTAATCACCAATATTAACTCCAGTTAATACAATTTCTTTAATTCCAGTTTTTGAAATTTTTTCTGCATTATTAATTATAGAATTAATGTCATCACTTCTTGAAATACCTCTTGCTAAAGGAATAGTGCAATAAGTACATTTATAATCACAACCATCTTGAACTTTTAAAAATGCTCTTGTTCTGTCTGAAACAGAATAACTACTGATATAATTATCAACATCATCAATATTACATGAATATACTTGAGCAGTATCATTAACAGAAATTTTGTCTAAATAATTTAATATGTTAAATTTCTCGTTTGCTCCTAAAACCAAATTAACACCTAAAACATTTGCTAATTCATTTGGTTTTAGCTGGGCATAACATCCAATTGCAATTATAAATGCATCTGGATTAATTTTTTTTGCTCTTTTTACTACAGTTTTAAACTTGTTGTCAGCATTTTCTGTGACAGAACAAGTATTAATTACATATATATCAGCAGGATCATTAAAGGAGACTTTTTTAAAGTTGTTTTCAACAAAATCACGTGCGATAGTAGATGTCTCTGAATAATTCAGCTTACAACCAAGTGTATAAAAAGCTACTGTATTTAATAGATTCATTTTGTACTTTTACAAAGCTGCAAATTTACAACTTAAAGTCATATGAATAAAATCATTATTAAAATCAAATTAATACTTACAGTATTATTATTTAATTCTTGTAGTGATAAATATAATGATAAAGATAATTTAGTCTTTAGGTACAACGAACATAAAAACATCAGTTCTTTAGACCCTGCGTTTGCCAAAGATAACGCTGATATATGGGTAATCAATCAACTATTTAATGGCTTAGTTGAAATGGATAAAGATTTAAATATTATTCCCTCCATAGCAAAAAGTTGGACTATAAGCGAAGATGGAAAGACTTACAATTTTAATTTAAAAACTAACATAAAATTCCATAAGCACATATTGTTAAATGACAGAAAAGTTATTGCTAATGACTTTACATATAGTTTTGATAGAATTTTAGATAAAAGACTAGCATCTCCGGGTGCTTGGGTGTTAGATAAAGTTAAAGATTATGAAGCAGTTAACGACAGTGTATTTAAAATACAGTTAAAAGAGCCGTTCAATGCATTTTTAGGAATTTTATCAATGAAGTACTGCTCCGTTGTTCCAAAAGAAATTGTTGAGCACTATGGTAACGATTTTAGGAAAAATCCAATTGGGACAGGACCTTTTAAATTTAAAAGATGGGAAGAAAACATAAAATTAGTACTTAGAAAAAATGAAAATTATTTTGAAAAAGATGAGAAAGAAAACCCACTACCCTATCTTGAGGCAGTTGCCATAACATTTATCCCAGAAAAACAAAGTGAATTTTTAGAATTTGTTCAATCTAATTTAGACTTTATTTCAGGCTTGGATGATTCATACAAAGACGAAATTTTAAATACTGATGGAACTTTATCTAATAAATATTCTAAAAATATTAATGTTGTTAGAGCACCATATTTAAATACTGAATACTTAGGATTTTATAATGAATCAACTAACTCAGTTGTTAAATCTAAACTTATAAGAAAAGCAATAAATTATGGATTTGACAGAAACAAAATGATAAAGTTTTTGCGAAATGGTATTGGAGTAAATGCAAACTCAGGTTTTATCCCAGATGGATTGCCTGGATATTCAAAAAAAGCTTATTATAAATATAATCCGGAATTAGCTAAAAAATTGGTATTAGAGTATATCGATAAATCTGGAGATAAAAACCCTACTCTAAAATTAACGACTACCAGTAATTATTTAGTGTTTTGTGAGTTTATTCAAAAGGAAATTGAAAAAATTGGAATTAATATAATAGTTGATGTTATTCCTCCATCATCATTAAAAGAAGCCAAGGCTAATGGTAAATTAGATTTCTTTAGAGCTAGTTGGGTTGCTGATTACCCAGATGCTCAAAATTATTTATCACTCTATTACAGTAAAAACTTCGCTCCACTAGGACCAAATTATACACATTTTTCAAATGAAATTTACGATAAACTATATGAAGAATCTTTAGGTGAAAGAAAACAAATAAAAAAAGAAATACTTTATAAAAAAATGGATTCGATTATAATGGAAGAATCAACTATAGTTCCATTATTCTACGATGAAGTAATTAGATTTTCACATAAAAACATTTTTAATTTAGGTATTAATCCAATAAACATCTTAGATCTAAGAAGAGTTACTAAAAATTAGATCTGTATGAACTAGTAATGTTATTGAGATGAGTGAGTATTGCCTTATCCTGATCAGAAAAAATACAGTTTCTTCTTTTCATAACATTATCATTGACTTCAAAAACTTTTTCAATCCTATAGTCAGAGAAACCTTTATTACCACCCCAAGAAAAACTTGGAATGAAATTTCTTGGAAAACCAGAGCCAAAAACATTTGAACAAACTCCTACTACTGTTCCTGTATTAAACATTGTGTTTATACCACTTTTACTGTGATCACCCATGATAAGTCCACAAAATTGCTCACCAGTGGATAAAAATTTATTATGATCATAATTCCAGATTTTAACATCTGCATAATTATTTTTTAAATTTGATGTATTTGTGTCTGCTCCTAAATTACACCACTCTCCAATCAAAGAATTACCTAAAAAACCATCGTGACCTTTATTACTATATCCTAGAACTACAGAATTACTAACCTCGCCACCAATCTTGCAATGAGGACCTATTGTAGTTCCTCCATATATTTTTGAACCAAGTTTTAAAGTAGAATATTCACACAAGGCAAATGGACCTCTAATTAGAGTTCCTTCCATAATTTCACAATTTTTTGATATATAAATTGGGCCATTAGATGCATTTAAAGTCGAATATTCCATTTTAACTCCTTCATCGATAAAAATATTTTCAGGATTAATTAGATTATTAGTTTTTGAAATTTTTGATGAATTTTTATTTTTTGTTAAAAGAGTAAAATCTTCTATAATTGCTGATGAATTAATTTTAAATATGTCAGTTAGGCTGTTTAATTGTAAAACTTTATCGTTGTAAGGTATTTTTTTAAAAGAATCTAAATCCACTTCATCTTGGTTTTCTTCAGAATAAAAGGCTATTAAATCATCACCAGAATTAATCAATTCATTTGGTTTAAGATTGATTATTAAATTTACAAGCTTATTGTTTGGTAAAAAAGACGCATTAATAAAAATATTCTTATCAAATTCTAACATGGGATACTTATCAGATAAGTAATCCTCAGTAACAAATGAAATTGTAGACTCTAGAAAAGCTTCCCATTTTTCCCTGATTGTTAATATACCAACTCTAATTTCTGCAACAGGTCTTGTGTAGGTTAATGGAAGTAAATTATTTCTACTAGGGCCATCAAATAAAATATAATTCATGATGTGAATTTTGTGTAAAAATAAAAAAAAGCCTTTCAAAAAGATGAAAGACTTTAATAAATTATATATTTAAAAAGTATTTACTTCTTAAATTTAGAGTATTTGTTCTTGAACTTGTCTATTCTACCAGCTGTATCTACTAATTTAGATTTTCCAGTATAGTATGGGTGAGAAGTTCTTGAAATTTCCATTTTAACAAGTGGGTATTCAACTCCTTCATGTTCAATAGTTTCAGCTGTATTAGCAGTTGATTTAGTTATAAAAATATCATTATTTGACATATCTTTAAACGCTACTAATCTGTAATCCTTAGGATGAATATCTTTTTTCATCGATAAATGTTTTAAATTTTGAGGTGCAAATCTAGATATTTTTTTAATATATAACAATATAATCTGAAGTTTATTTAATCTAGAAATTGGTTTTCCTATATTTGTTGATATAAAAAATAAAAGTATGGAAACTGAATTAAAAAACATTGCAACAGATTTAGCATATAAACTTGGAGGAGTCCTAACAATAACTACTGTTATAGCGTACTCTGTAGATTTTAAATTATTCTTGAATCCCTTTATAGGTCTTGGATTTGGAATACTTATAATTTTATTTGGGATCTTTTCAATAATTCAATCAAAAAAACAAAATAATGGGATTATATCCTTTGTAGAAGCTTTTAAATCTTACTTTACAACAATTTCATTGGGTTATTTTATTGGCAGTTTAACTACAATTTTAGTTTTTGTCATTGTTGACCCCGATGCAGCAAAAATTTTGGATGAAGAAATGCTAGTAATGACTAAAGAAATGCTTGAAGGCTTTGGCATGTCAAAAGAAATGATAGCTCAAAATTTAGAAGAAGCCTCTAAAAAAAGTAATTTTTCATTATCTAGTATATCATTACAATACGTCATGAATTTAGCATTTTTCTCTGTTATCGGATTAGTGGCGTCATTCTTTTCTAAAAAAGAATCCAAATAGTATAAAATGGACATTTCTATTGTTATACCATTATTAAATGAAAGTGAATCTTTAGTTGAACTAAGTCTTAAAATAGACTCAGTTATGAAAGAGAATTCATTTAAATATGAAGTAATTTATGTAGATGATGGCAGTGATGATGATTCTTGGAAAATTATAAGTTCTATTTGTATTGAAAATAATTCGTTTAAAGCTATAAAATTTTCTAAAAATTATGGTAAATCACAGGCCTTACATGCTGGCTTTGAAATTGCAGATGGAAATGTAGTATTTACAATGGATGCAGATCTACAGGATGACCCGGAAGAAATTCCAGAAATGTATAATTTGATTATTACTAAAAACTTAGATATTCTTTCAGGATGGAAGAAAAAAAGATTTGATCCAGTTTTAACAAAAAACCTTCCATCAAAGATATTTAATCTTTCTGCAAGATTAACTTCTGGCATTAAATTAAATGATTTTAATTGCGGGTTAAAAGGGTATAAAAATGAAGTTGTAAAAAACATAAATGTCTATGGTGAAATGCATAGGTACATACCCATATTAGCCAGTAACGAAGGGTATAATAAAATTGAAGAAAAAGTTATTAAACATAGACCAAGAAAATATGGTCAAACAAAATTTGGTATGAGTAGATTTAGTCATGGTTTTTTAGACCTAGTTACAATATGGTTTTTGTCAAGATTTGGTAAAAGACCAATGCATTTTTTTGGAACTATTGGAGCATTAATGTTAATTATAGGGTTTATGTTTGCATTATACTTAGGAATTGATAAAATATATTTAAATCCTGAAGGTAGATTAATTACAGAGAAACCTGAGTTTTTTATCAGCTTAACAACTATGATCCTTGGAAGTCAATTTTTTGTTGCTGGATTTTTAGGTGAAATGATAACTAGAAATAATCAAAATAAAAAACAATACAAAATAGACCAAAAAATAAATAGTTAACAAAACTATTACATTATATGAGTTACAAAAATATTTATAAAGAATGGCTAAAAGATCCATTTGATAATGAGACAATTAAAGCCACTAGAGAATTAGCAAAAAATGAAAATGAGTTAGAGGACAGCTTTTATAAAGATCTTGAGTTTGGAACTGGTGGAATGAGAGGCTTAATGGGTGTTGGAACTAATAGAATTAATAAATACACTCTAGGAAAAAACACACAAGGTATAAGCAATTATTTAGTAAATATTTTTAAAAAAAATATCTCTGTTGCCATTGCATATGACTGCAGAAACAATAGTAAAGAGTTAGCAAAAATCGTTGCAGATGTTTTTTCATCGAATAATATTAAAGTTTATTTATTTAGTGACTTAAGACCAACACCAGAACTATCATTTGCATTGAAGTATTTAAATTGTCAATGTGGTATTGTATTAACAGCTTCTCATAATCCTCCTGAATATAATGGATACAAAGTTTATTGGCAAGATGGTGGCCAAATAGTTCCTCCTGAAGACCAAAACATTATAAAAGAGATTAACAAATTAAAATATAATGATATATCATTTGATTCAAATAATAGCTTAATAAAAATAATCGATAAAGATATTGATAATGAATTTATTCGTCAAAGTGTTTTTAATGGCAAGTTATCTGATAATATTAAATTAAAAAATAATTTAAATATTGTATTTACATCTCTGCATGGAACTTCAATTACTCTAATTCCAGATGTTTTGAAAAGGGCTGGATTTAACAATGTACACATTGTTGAAGAACAAAGAGTTCCTGATGGGAATTTTCCAACTGTAGAATCTCCTAATCCTGAAGAAACTAAAGCATTAGAAATGGCCTTAAAGCTAGGGAATAAAGTTAATGCAGATATTGTTATTGGTACTGATCCTGATGGAGATAGACTTGGAATAGCAGTTAGAAATAATCATGGAGAATTAATTTTATTAAATG